>DAIOGL010000014.1:0-13776 GCA_036745235.1 Sulfuritalea sp. | reverse complement strand
TCGAAAGTCGGCGCTGGTACTACGGCGACGCTAGAGCGCCCTCAGGCGTTCGCCGGCGGCCGCCAGCGTGGCCTCGTTCTTCGCGAAGCAGAAGCGGATCACGCGCTGATCCTCGCCATCGGGATTGAATGCCGAAACGGGAATCGCGGCGACGCCGTGCTCGGTGGTCAGGCGCTGGACAAAGCGCGTATCGGGTTCGTCGCTGATCGCGGCATAGGTCGCCAGCTGAAAGTAGGTTCCGGCACAGGGCAGCAGAACGAAACGCGAGCCCTCGAGCTGCTGGCGGAAGAAATCACGCTTGGCCTGATAGAAACCGGCCAGTTGGTCGGCGAACTCCGGGTGTTCGCGCATGAAATCGGCGAGCGCGAGCTGCGCCGGGTGATGTACGGTAAATACAATGAACTGGTGCGCCTTGCGAAACTCGGCCATCAACGCGCGCGGCGCCAGGCAGTAGGCGACTTTCCAGCCGGTCACGTGATAGGTCTTGCCAAAACTGGAAACGACGAAGCTGCGCTCGCGCAGCCCGGGATAGCGGGTCACGCTCTGGTGTCCCAGCATGCCATTGCCGTCTTCCTTCTGGTCGAACACCACGTGTTCGTATACCTCGTCGCTGACGACGACGATCTTCGTGTCCCGCACCAGGGATTCCAGCATCGCCATGTCGTCGGCCGACCACACCGAACCGCTCGGGTTGTGCGGCGAATTGATGATGATCATGCGCGTACGCGGCGTGATCAGGGCGCGCACTTCTTCCCAATCCGGCTTGAACTCGGGAAAGCGCAAATGGGCGAACACCGCGTGGCCGCCGTTGAGCTCGATGCCGGGAACGTAGGAGTCATAGACCGGCGCGAATACGATTACCTCGTCGCCGGGCCGGACACAGGCGGTGATGGCCGTGTAGATCGCCTGGGTCGCCCCGGCCGTCACCGTCACTTCGGTTTCCGGGTCATAGCTGGCAAGGTAGAGCCGCGCGACCTTTTCCGCGATCGCCTCGCGCAATGAGGGCACGCCGGCCATCGGCGGATACTGGTTGGCGCCGGCCGCCATGTGGTGCGTCACGCGCTCGAGCAGATACGGCGCCGGCGAAAAGTCGGGGAATCCCTGCGACAGGTTGATCGCACCGTGTTCCGCGGCCAACCGCGACATGACGGTGAAGATCGTGGTGCCGACGTTCGGCAGACGGGATGGAAGATAAAGAGTCATGGCCGGGAAGCGCACCGCGGTGCGCGGTGCGCTCTCCTGAACTTCAGCTCAGTCCGAGCAGTTCCACCTCGAACACCAGCGTCGCATTGGGCGGAATCACGCCACCCGCGCCGCGCGCCCCGTAGCCGAGCGCGGACGGGATCGTCAGCTTGCGCTTGCCGCCGATTCTCATTCCCTGCACGCCCTCGTCCCAGCCGGCAATCACGTGCCTGGCGCCGAGGGGAAATTCAAAGGGCTCATTGCGATCCTTGCTCGAATCGAACTTCGAACCGTTCGTCAGCCAGCCGGTGTAATGCACCGAAACCGTCTGTCCGGCACAGGCTTCCGCGCCCGTGCCGACAACCAGTTCTTCGATGACGAGGCCGCTGGCCGTGGTGATCTGACTCATTGCGCTACTCCATGTTGGAAATTTGTCGATGCGCCCATTATGCCCGAGAGCCCGACGCCAGCATCGGCGCGAAGATGCCATCGGCCGCGGCGGGCGGCAGCGGGCGCGAGAACAGGAAGCCCTGGAACTTGTCGCAGCCGAGTCCGCACAGCGCGTCGAGTTGTTCGCGGGTTTCGACGCCCTCGGCCAGCGTCTCGAGCCCAAGGCTCCGGGCCAGTCCGATGATCGCGGTGACGATCGCCGCGTCCTCGGGATCGACGTTGAGGTCACGGACAAAACTCTGGTCGATCTTGAGCTTATGCACCGGAAAGCGCTTGAGGTAACTCAGGCTCGAATAGCCCGTGCCGAAGTCATCGATGACGAGTTGCACGCCCATGGCGGCAATTTCGTGCAGTCTGGCCCGGGTCTCGCCAATGTCGTGCATCAGGGTCGTCTCGGTGATTTCCAGTTCGAGGAGCCGGGCCGGCTGCCCGGTATCAGCCAGGATGCGGCGCAGGGTTTCGACCAGATCCTTCTGCCGGAACTGGCGCAGCGAAAGGTTGACCGAAACGGGCACGAGCGGCCGTCCTTCCTGCTGCCAGACGCGATTCTGCCGCAGCGCCTCACCCAGCACCCATTCACCCAGGGGCACGATCAGTCCGGTTTCCTCAGCGATCGGAATGAACTCTTCCGGCACGATCAGCCCCCGATCCGGATCGTTCCAGCGCACCAGCGCCTCCATGCCGCATACGGCGCGACGCGACCAGTCGATCAGCGGCTGGTAGTGCAGCACCAGCTGGCGCGTGCCGATGGCCTCGCGCAACCTGTTCTCGAGCGTGAAAAAGTGCGAGGCCTGCTCGTTCATCTTGCGCGCAAAGAACTGGAAGTTGTTGCGCCCCGCCGACTTGGCGTGATACATCGCCGTATCGGCATTCTTCATGAGACCGAACACCTCGTCGCCATCGTCGGGAAAAATGCTGATGCCGATCGAAGAGGTAACGTGCAACTGGTGGCTGTCGATGGTCACCACGGTCGCCAGCGCCTGGAGAATCTTTTCCGCCACCTGCACCACGTCGTCAGGCGAGGACATCTCGTGCAGGACGACGACGAACTCGTCGCCGCCCAGGCGCGACACGGTATCGACTGCCCGCACCACGCTGCTCAGGCGTTCGGCGACCTTCTTCAGCAGTTCGTCGCCGACGGCGTGGCCGAGGGTGTCGTTGATGGTCTTGAACCGGTCGAGATCGAGGAACATCACGGCGACACGATGCCGGCCGCGCTGCGCCTGCGTCAGGGCCTGCTGCATCCGGTCATGCAGCAGGGTGCGATTGGGCAGGCCGGTCAGCCCGTCATGGTGGGCGACATGCCAGATTCGCTGCTCGGCCTGCATCCGCTCGAACACCTCCTCCTGCAACTGCGTGTTGGCGGTCGCCAGTTCGGCGGTGCGCTCGACCACGCGCTGCTCGAGCTCGTCGTGGGCGCGCAGCAGCGCCTCCTCCGCCTGATGACGTTCGGTGACATCCTCGAAGATCCACGTCAGATCGACGCTGTCGATCTGGCTCTCGACCCGGCGACCGGTCGTCCGCACCCAGAAGGCATGACCATCGCTGTGCCGTACGCGGCTCTCGCCGATATATGTCTCGCCGGCCATGACCACGGGCAGAACCAGGCTGTACAGGTGCTGATAGTCAGCCTCGTTGAGAAAGAAGACACGGGTCGAACGTCCCACGAGTTCCTCCGGCTGGTAGCCGAAAATCTCCGCCAGCCGACGATTGCAGCGCTGCACCATGCGGTCCCGCGCAAACAGGATGCCCACTGCGGCGTTGTCGAAAATCAGCTGCTGCTCGTCGAAGGCCTGCTGCGCGCGCTCTTCTGCCTCGCGCGTGGCGGTGAAGTCCTCGATCAGCCAGACCGAACCGGCATGCGGGTTGGCCGGATCGAAGGCGCTGCCGCTGATGCGCAGCCAGACCGTGCTGCCGTCGCCGCGCAGGAAGGGCTGATCGCGCCGGTGCACCCGACCGGCGGCAAACTCCGTGTAGACCTGTTCGCCGATACGCTGGAATTGCTCGTCGCTGTTGAACATGCGCCGTACTGACTGGCCCACCAGCGAACCCGCCGGCAGATTCAGGATCTCCTCGAAACGCCGGTTGCTGCGTACGAAGACGCGGTTGCGCACCACCGCGATGCCTACCGATGCCGTATCGAGGATGGCCGAAAGTTCGCGCGTGCTGCGCTCCAGCGCATCGATCATCAAGCGGTCTTCGGCAATGTCCTCGATGATCCACAGCGTGCCGTCCCGGGGATGCTCGGGATCGACTGCCTTGGCCGACACACGGCACCAAAACAGGCTGCCGTCCTTGCGCTTGAGCCGGGTTTCGGTGCGGAACGGGCGTCCGGCGGCAAGCACCGGCCCCGCTTCGCGTCCCAGCGCGGAGTAGGCTTCCTGGTCGGCATAGAGAATCAGTGCGGACTGATCGATGAACTCGTCCAGCGAGTAGCCGAACATCTCCGCGCACAGGCGATTGGCCTGAATCAGCCGCCGGTTGTGGGTGAACAGAATGCCGACGGTCGCATTCTCGAAGATCGCATTGAGCTCGAGTACGGCTTTCTTCGGTGGCCGCGCCACCGGCCCGCCGCTCACGGTGCCGGACCTCGCTGGCCGGCGTTTTCCAGCACGCGCAGCAGCGACGACGTGTCGTCGTGCCCCCAACCCAGGCTCATCAAGGCGTTCAATTGCTGCCCGACGGCGGCAGACACCGGCAGGGGCACGCCGAGCCGCGTCGCCTCGTCCAGCAGCAGCGCATAGTCCTTGTGATGCAGCCGCGCTTCGACGCCCGCAGCAAACTCGCGCGTCGCCATGCGTCCGCCGAACACCTCCAGCACCCGCGAGCCGGCCGAGCCGCGCATCATCGCGGCGCGAACCTTGGAGAAGTCGATGCCGGCGGCATCTGCCAACCGTGCCGCTTCGGCGGCCGCTTCGATCGCCGCCACCATCACCATCTGGTTGCAGGCCTTGGCCACCTGCCCGGCGCCCGTCTCACCGACATGCACGATGGTCTTGCCGAGCACCTCGAAGATCGGCTGGAGGCGTATCGCCAGCGCCGACTTTCCGCCCCACATGATGGCCAGCGTCGCGGCCTGCGCACCGCCGCTGCCACCCGAAACCGGCGCATCGACAAAGTCGACGCCGCGCGTGGCATAACGTGCCGCGATGCGCCGCGCGGCGGACGGCGCGATGGTGGAGAAATCGACATGGATCGCGCCGGGCGCAAATCCCGGGGCCAACTCGTCCGCAAGCGCTTCGACATCGGCGCTGCCGGTGACATTGGTGCATACGATTTCGCTCGCCGCCGCCACCGCTGCAGGCGACGCGCACCGCGCCGCGCCCCGGGAAAGCAGGAAGTCGGCGCTGGCGCCACGGCGACTCCATACGCTCACGGCGTGTCCCGCCTGCAGCAGATGTCCGGCCATTGGCGCGCCCATCGCGCCAAGGCCGATGAAGCCGATGTTCATGGCGCCGGCGTGGACACTTTCTCGAGCAGCTGCAACGCTGTAATCGAATCGTTCTCGCCCATGCCGCTGCCGACGATGGCGTTGAAGACCTGCGCCGTGGCGGCTGCCGAAGGCAGCATCAGGCCCATGCGGTGCGCCTCTTCCATCACGATGCGCAAGTCCTTCTGGTGCATCCAGGCCTTGAAGCCGGGCTTGAAGTTGCGATCGAGCATGCGCTGGCCGTGGTTTTCGAGAATCTTCGAATAGGCGAAGCCGCCCAGCAGGGCTTCGCGTACCTTGCCCGCGTCGACGCCGCTCTTCGTCGCGAAGTTGAAGGCTTCGGCCACCGCGAGGACGCCGACGCCGGTGAGGATCTGGTTGCAGGCCTTGGCCACCTGCCCGGCGCCGGAATCGCCGATCAGCGTCACGGACTTGCCCATCTTTTCCAGCAGCGGCTTCACCTTCTCGAAGGCCGCCGGCTTGCCGCCGGCCATGACCGTCAGCGCGGCGTTGATCGCGCCGGTTTCGCCGCCGGACACCGGCGCATCGACGAACTCGATACCCTTCTCCGCGAGGCGCAGGCCGATGCTGCGCGCCGCATTGGGATTGATGGTCGACATGTCGACCACGATCAGACCCGGCTTGCCACCCGAGGCCAGACCGTCGGCGCCAAGACAGACCGCTTCCACGTCCGGCGCATCGGCCACCATGACGATGACCACCTCGGCATGCGCCGCGACTTGCGCGGGGCTGGCATGGGTTTTCGCGTTGACGCCGGCAAACGGCTTGAGCGAATCCGGCCGGCGCGCCCACAGATGCAGCGCGTGGCCGGCCTTTTCCAGATGCAGGGCCATGGGACGGCCCATGAGTCCGAGACCGATAAATCCGACGTTCATGATGTTCTCTCCTCGAGGTTCTTCATGTTGTGCTTGCTGTCAGGCGCCAATCGCCTTGAGAATCAGCGGCACCAGCGGTTCCGGCAGCTTCAGGCCGCCACTGGTGGCAAAGGCGTGTGCACGATCCGACATTTTTCGCCACGTCTTGCGGATGATGTCGAGCCACTTTTCCTCGGTGTAGTCGGCATGCTGGCCGGCGAAGCCGAGCATGTAGTGCTCGATGAAGACGAGATCCGTGACGTCTTCCAGCAGCTGGGTTTCCGGATTGACCTTGAGGCCGCGCTTGGCGACGGCCGCCTTCACGCGCTCGATCATCTCGTCGTCGTAGCCGGCCTGGCGCAGCAGGTCGCCCGCCGTCTCGGCGTGGAACTTGTAGAGGCCGGTGCGCCACGCGTAGTAGCCCTCCTTGGTCATCGGATAGTTGCTGCGCGGCACGGTCCAGCGTCGAATGTGCTGGGCGCGAACGGCGAGCTGCACCGCCTCGGAAGCGTCGGGCGCGAAGCGGCCGAGCATTTCCGACATGCGCCTGGCGTACAGGAGTTCCTTAGGCTGTCCCTCGTCCTGATTCGGGTCTTCGCCATTGGCGGCGTCAAATAGAGCTATCGCGCGTTCGAATCGCGCCTGATGCTCGCTCATGATCTGGTTTCCTTTCCATTGAAGAAATCGCGCCCGGTGGCGGCGGGGAAACCCGCATCGCCCGCGGCAGCGTCGAAGCCAGCATCTTAGCCGAGATGGAAGTTGCTAGAATGCAACGCTGTGGCGCAGCGATCCCCGGGGCGACGAATGGCTGGCAAAAGCGCGGCAAAGCGAACGACAAAGCTCAGTAACGCCGATCTCGGCCAGACTTTCGCCGTCAACCTGATGCAGCACCTTGTGGTGCCGACCTTCGTGCTCGATGCCGAGTGCAATGTACTGATCTGGAATATGGCTTGCGAGCGGCTCACCGGTTTGCAGGCCAGCGAGGTTGTCGCCACCCGCGACCACTGGCGCGCGTTCTACGAATCGCCGCGGCCCTGCCTCGCCGATCTGGTCGCGCTGGGACGCACAGCGGAGGTCGAGACGCTCTACACAACTCACGAATATCCGGCAGCCCCGGCCTTCGGCGTCCATGCCGAGAACTGGTGCATCATGCCCCGTCTCGGCACCGAACTCTATCTGGCCATAGACGCCGGCCCGATCTATGACGAGGAGGGCGGCCTGCTGGCCGTGGTCGAAACCCTGCGCGACATGACCGACCACAAGAGGGCACAGACCGCACTCGAACAGTTGGCCACCCTCGATGGCCTGACCGGAATTTCCAACCGGCGCAGCTTCGACCAAAGACTGGGCAACGAGTGGAAGCGCGCCTGCCGCGATCTGCGCAGCCTGGCGCTGCTGATGATCGATGTCGATCACTTCAAGCTATACAACGACACCTACGGACATCAGGCAGGAGACCGCTGCCTGCAGCAGATCGCCAGGGTGCTGGCACAGGTGGTGTATCGGCCGGGGGATCTGGTCGCCCGCTACGGCGGCGAGGAGTTCACCGTCATCCTGACCGCGACCGACGCCAGCGGCGCAAGCGTCGTTGCCCGGCGCATCCTCGATCGCATCGCCGAGCTGGCCATGCCCCACAGCGGCAGCGAAATCGGTCGCGTCGCGCTGAGCATCGGCGTCGCCTCCACGATTCCGCAGTCTGACATGCCGCCGGACGGTCTGATCGCCGCGGCCGATGCTGCGCTGTACCAGGCCAAGCATGCCGGACGCAACCGCCTTGTCGTGGCCGGGGGCGCCGAAGCCGCACCCGGCGCCTGAGTGCACGACCCGCCTACGAGCGGTAGTCGGCGTTGATCTTGACGTAGTCGTAGGAAAGATCGCAGGTCCACACGGTGGCCTCTGCGCCTTTGCCTTCAAGCGCGCGGCCGAGATCGACGCGGACCGAGATTTCCGCCGCCTGCATGATCCGCGCGCCGTCCTCCTCGCGGTAGGCGTCAGCCCGGCCGCCGTTCTCCGAAACCAGCACTTCCTCGCCGCCGCTGCCGAGCCAGACGCGCACGCCCGCCGCATCGAGATCGGCGATGCCGGCGTAGCCGATCGCCGCGAGGATGCGGCCGAGATTCGGATCGGAGGCGAAGAACGCCGTCTTCACCAGCGGCGAGTGGCCGATGGCATAGGCCACCTGGCGGCATTCCGCCACCGTGCCGCCACCGCCGACTTTCACCGTGATGAACTTGGTGGCGCCCTCGCCGTCGCGCACGATGGCCTGCGCCAGTTCGCGCGCCACGCCGGTCACGGCATCGCGCAGCGCAGGCCAGTGCGGCGACGCTTCGCTGTCGATCATGCAGCCCGACGCGCCGGTGGCGATGACGACGAAGGAATCGTTGGTCGACGTGTCGCCATCCACGGTGATGCAGTTGAACGAGACGTCGACCGCGTCCTTCGCCAGCTTCTGCAACAAGGCCGGACCGAGGCCGGCGTCGGTGGCGACGAAGCCGAGCATGGTCGCCATGTTGGGCCGGATCATGCCGGCGCCCTTGCCGATGCCGGTGACCGTGAATGAACAGTCGGCGCTGGCGACACGGCGGCTGGCGGCCTTGGCCACGGTATCGGTGGTCATGATGGCGTGCGCCGCGGCATGCCAGTGGTCGGCCGCGAGGTCGGCCTGTGCCGCGGGCAGACCGGCGATCAGGCGATCGACCGGCAGGTGTTCCAGGATCACCCCGGTCGAAAACGGCAGCACCTCGCTGGCCGCGCAGCCCAGCAGCTTCGCCGCCGCGTCGCAGGTGGCGCGCGCGGCCTGCATGCCCTGCTCGCCGGTCGCCGCGTTGGCGATGCCGGTGTTGATCACCAGCGCGCGAATGCGGCCGTCTGTCCCCAGGTGCTCGCGGCACAGGGTGACCGGCGCCGCGCAGCAGCGATTCTGCGTAAACACGCCGGCGGCCTGGCTGCCGGGCGCGAACTCGATCAGCGTCAGGTCGCGCCGGTTCTTCTTGCGGATGCCTGCTTCCGCCGTGCCGAGACGAACGCCGGCAACGGGGAACAGGGCTTCAGGGGCGGGGGTGGCGTAATTGACGGGCATGGGTCACTCCTGGAATACGATCAAGATTCAAAGACGAAGCGCCACAGCTCGCGCACCGCATCGACGCGCTGCTGCACCAGATCAGGCGCGACGCGCGGGCGGGCGCCGTTGAGGCGCAGCGCATGCTGCATGCGGCGGTAATCGCGATAGGCGTCGCGCACCTGTTCGGCGAGATCGGGCGGAATCAGGCCGAGACCGGCGGCGATCTTCAGCAGTGCGATGTTGCCGAGGTTGCCGGTCAGCTCGGCGTGCTGGTGGGAATAGCCCAGCACCAGATACTGCACGATGAACTCGACATCCACCAGGCCGCCGGGATCATGCTTGAGATCGAATGCGACTTCGCGCTGGTCGCCTTTGGTGCCGTGCGCGTCCAGCATCTTCTGCCGCATGGCCAGCACCTCCTCGCGCAGTTTGGCGAGATCGCGCTGCTGCCTCAGCACCTCGCAGCGGATGCGCTCGAAGGCATCGCCGACGGCGCGATCGCCCGCCGAAAAGCGCGCGCGTGTCAGGGCCTGATGCTCCCAGACCCACGCCGATTCGAGCTGGTACTTGCGGAAGGCCTCGATGGAACTCACCGCCAGGCCAGAGTCGCCGTTGGGCCGCAGCCGCAGGTCGGTTTCGAACAGCTGCCCGGCCGAGGTCTGCGCCGACAGCCAGGTATTGAGCCGGGTGCCGAGGCGCCCGTAGTTTTCGCCGGCCTCGGGCGCCGGGTCGTCGAACAGGAATACCAGGTCGAGATCCGAGGCGTAACCCAGTTCCTTGCCGCCCAGCTTGCCGTAGCTGATGACGGCGAATCTCGGACTCTCGATGTGGCGTTTGGGCATCTTCTTCCAGGCCCGCTCGATCGCCGCCGCGAGCAGGATGTCGGCCAGCTCCGACAGGTGGTCGGCCAGTTTTTCCACGGTCAGCAAACCGGCGATGTCCTGCGTCAGCAAACGGAAGACCTGGGCATGATGCACTTCGCGCAGGGTGTCCATCTGCCGCTCGGTGTCGGGCTCCAGTTCCTCGAGCCGCGCCGACAATTGGAGGCGAAACGCCGCCCAGTCGGGGACCGCCTCGAGCAGGCGCGGATCGAGCAGCTCGTCGAGCAGGATCGGATGGCGTTGCAGGTAGCTTGCGGCCCAGCTCGAACTGCTGACCAGTTGCGCGACCTTCTGCAGCGCCTGCGGATACTGCTGCAGCAAGGCCAGATAGGCCGCGCGCCGTGAAATCGATTCGAGCAGGTCGACGCCGCGCGACAGGGTTTCGTCCGGGTTAGGCAACGCGGCCGCCGCCTCGATCAGGCGCGGCACGAGGACATCGAATCGGCTGCGGATTTCCTGCGACATCTGCTGGTAGAGCGGCCCCGCACGCAGCGCCGAAATCCGCTGCGCGGCGGCCGGCGGATTGCGGTAGCCCATGCCTTCGAAGGCTTCTTCCTGCGCCTCGCCGCCGGCGTCGTGCCAGAGTCCGGCCAGGGCGTGCTCGCCGTGGTTCGGATCGGCGAACACCTGTTCGAAGTGGCGCGAAACCGTGGCGCGGTGATCGTCCAGTTCCTCGAGCAAGGCCTCGAAGCTGGCAAAGCCCATCGCCCTGGCCACTCGCTGGCGATCCTCGCCGGCTGCGGGCAGGCTGTGCGTCTGCGCATCGTCGAGATACTGCAGGCGATGTTCCAGGCGGCGCAGGAAAACGTAGGCGGACGCAAGTTCCGCCGCCGCATCCGCGCTCAGGATGCCGCGCGCGGCCAAAAGCTTCAGCACCTCCTGCGTCGGCTTGATCTGCAAGGGGGTATCGCGCCCGCCGCGAATCAGCTGGAATACCTGGGCGATGAATTCGATTTCGCGGATGCCGCCGGGACCGAGCTTGACGTTGTCGGCCATGTCCTTTTTCGCCACCTCGCGCCGGATCTGGGCATGCAGTTCGCGCATCGCATTGATGGCGCCGAAATCGAAATACTTGCGGAAGACGAAAGGCTGCCGGACCTGTTCCAGCTCGTCGTGCCGGCTGCCGGTCAGGGGCCGCGCCTTGATCCAGGCGTAGCGCTCCCATTCGCGGCCCTGGGTGATCAGGTAGTTTTCCAGCATCTCGAAGGAGCAGACCAGCGGCCCGGAATCGCCGTTCGGCCGCAAGCGCATATCGACGCGAAACACCCGGCCGTCTTCGGTGTCCTCGGCGATGGCATTGATCAGGGCGCGCCCGAGGCGGGTGAAGAATTCGAAGTTCGATACGGAACGGGCGCCATCGGTGTCGCCATCTTCCGGGAAGACGAAAATCAGGTCGATATCGGACGACACATTGAGTTCCCGTCCGCCGAGCTTGCCCATGCCGATCACGATCAGTTCCTGCGCCCGGCCATCGGCGCCACGCGGCATGCCGTAGCGCTCGACCAGCCCCTGGCTGAGCACTTCCACCGCCTTCCTCACCGCCAGTTCTGCGATCAGGGTCATGCATTCCGTAACTTCGGACAAGGGCGCCAGCGCGGCCAGGTCGCGGGCGGCAATGCGGGCGTAGGCCCGCTGCTTGAGCTGCCGCAGCACCGGCTTGAGATTGGCTTCGGCAACGGGCTGGGCACCCAGCCACGACGACAACTCGGCGGCGCTCACCGGCTGATCGAGGGAGGCCGCCACTTCAGCCGCCAGGGCCGGCCGCGCTTCCAGAAGACGCCCGAGGTAACGGGATGTTTCAACGATATCGGCGAGGGGGGGCATCGGTTAGAATTTGTGCTTAAAGCGCTGTGATCGCCCATTTTAACGTGGGGCAGGCGCAGCCTCCCTCAATGTCAGCATCAAGAACCTCCAAGTCCATCATTTCCCAGCTGCTTTCCCGTCTACGCGCGCTGCCCCAAGCCTATCCGCGGCTGGGGGTTCTGTTGCGCGTGCTCCTGTGGGGGCTGACGCTGGGCTACTTTGCCTTTGCCCTGCTGCTGCTGGCCTTGCGCTACGCAATCCTGCCGCAAATCGAAAGCTACCGCGGCGATGTCGAGCAGATGATCAGCAGCGCCATCAATCGTCCGGTCGCCATTCGCCACATCGAGGCGCACTGGGCCGGGCTGCGCCCCGCGCTGAATCTTGAAGGCTTCGAAATTCGCGACACGCAGGGTCGTTCCGCGCTGGCTTTCGATCAGGTCGGCGCCGAACTGTCATGGAGTTCGCTGTGGCACTTCCAGTTGCGCCTGGCAAGGCTGGAACTGAACGCGCCCACGCTGCTGCTGCGCCGCGACCGCGACGGACGCTTCTTCGCCGCCGGACTGGAAATCACGCCACAGCCGAACGACGAAGCGGACTTCACCGACTGGTTGCTGGCGCAGGAGCGCGTCGTCATCCGCAATGCGAGCATCGCCTGGCACGACGAACTGCGCGGCGCGGCGCCGCTGGAGTTGAAACAGCTGAACTTCCGGCTCGACAACAGCGGCAGCCGTCATCGCTTTGCCCTCACTGCCGACCCGCCGCGGCAACTGGCGGCGCGGATCGACATCCGCGGCGATTTCAAGGGGCGCGACCTGGATCAGCTCGAAGCCTGGAAGGGCGAGGTCTATGCCGAACTGGACTATGCCGATCTCGCCGGCTGGCGCGCCTGGGTCGACTATCCGGTCGCCCTGCCGCAAGGCAGCGGCGCCCTGAGACTGTGGCTGGGATTTACCGGCAAGCAATTGAGCTCCGCCACCGCCGACGTGCGATTGGCCGATCTGCGCCTGCAACTCCGCCCCGACCTGCCAGAGCTGGACCTGGTCCGCCTCGACGGGCGCCTTGCCGGGCGCCGCCTCGACAGCGGATTCGAGGCCGAGCTGAAGCACCTGACGCTGACGACGCGGGACGGCCTGGCGCTGCAGCCCACGGACCTCAAAGTGAACTGGCAAGGCGCCGCCGCCAATCGTCTGCCGCAGGGCACGGCCAACGCCAACGGCCTCGATCTCGACGCGCTGGCCCGTCTCGCCGCGCACCTGCCGCTCGACGACGCCACCCGCGCGCGCCTGGCACGCCACGCACCGCACGGCCGCGTCTTCGATCTCAAACTGGACTGGAAGGGCGCCGCCGACAATCCCGGATCGCTTCAGACATGGAGCGTCAAGAGCCGCTTCGAAGGCTTGGGACTCACCGCCCTCGGACCGGTACCCGGCATTTCCGGCATCAATGGCCGCATCGACGGCACCGAAAAGGGCGGCACCCTCAAGCTCGAAGGACAGCGCGCCACGTTCGAACTGCCCACGGTATTCGCCGATCCGAAGCTGGGCCTCGAAGCCTTCGCCGCGGATGTCGACTGGAAGACCACCGCCGAGGGCCTGCAGGTGAATTTGCGCAAGGCATCGTTCCACAACAGGGATGCCGCGGGAGAAGCCAACGGCAACTGGCGCGCCCTTCCCGCCGGACCGGGTGCGATCGAGCTCGACGCCCGCCTCACGCGCGGCAGCGGCGACAGCGTGTGGCGCTACATGCCGCTGGCCGTAGGCAAGAACGTGCGCGACTGGCTGCGCGTTGCCATCATTGGCGGCAAGGCCACCGAAACCACGCTGAAGCTGCGCGGCGACCTGCGCCAGTTTCCCTTCCGCGACGGCAAGGGCGGCGTGTTCGAAGTGCGCGGCAAGTTCCGCGACGCAAGCCTGAAATATGCCGGCAGCTGGCCGGAAATCACCGGCATCGAGGGCGAATTGCTCTTCGCGGGCCAGCGCATGCTGATCACCGGCAAGAGCGGCAGGATCTTCGGCGTCGGCTTGCGCGACGTGCGCGCCGAGATTGCCGATATCGAGCAGGCGGACGAACTGCTCACGGTGACGGGCAAGGCCG
>DAIOGL010000013.1:11242-19878 GCA_036745235.1 Sulfuritalea sp. | reverse complement strand
CGGAAGTCGCACCAATTCTTGATCTACCGCAATACCTTGGCATGGCGGCGCAGGAAAATGGGCTACGTTTCGTCTGCGCGCCGGAGGCTGCCGGGTCCCTGCGCGACCTGCCGTCGCCAGCCCTGCCGGTCAGCCTGCTGGTCGGCCCGGAGGGCGGCTTCGACGAAAGCGAACTGTTGGCGGCGCGGGCCGCCGGCTTCCATCCCGTCAGGCTGGGGCCGCGCGTGCTGCGCACCGAAACCGCCGGACTTGGCGCTGTGGCGGCAATGATGGCACTTTGGGGAGATTGGTGATGTTCGAATCTGCGGAACTCGGTCACAAGATCGACAAGGACACCTACAAGAAGGCGGTGCCGGAGCTGCGCGCCGCCCTGCTCGATGCCCAGTTTGACTTGAAGGAAAACGGCAAGATCCCGGTGATCGTGCTGGTCAGCGGCCAGGACGGCGCCGGCAAGGGCGAGACCATCAACATCCTTTACGAGTGGATGGATCCGCGCTTCATCTCGACCCTGGCCTTCTCGGCGCCGAGCGACGAGGAGCGTACGCGCCCCTTCATGTGGCGCTACTGGCGTGCGCTGCCGCCCAAGGGGCGGATCGGCGTGTTCGCCGGGTCATGGTATTCGAGCCCGATTCACGACCGCCTCGACGGCGGCATGAGCAAGGCCGCGATGGATGCGCGCATCGACCAGATCAACCGCTTCGAGGCCATGCTGGTCAATGAAGGCGCGCTGGTGCTGAAATTCTGGTTCCACCTGACCAAGGACGGCCAGAAGCGTCGCCTGAAGGCGCTGGAAAAGGACCCGAAGACGGCATGGCGCGTCACCAAGTGGAACTGGGAACGCCTGAAGTCCTACGACAAGATGCAGGACGTGGTCGGACACGTGCTGCGCATGACCAATACCGCGTGGGCGCCCTGGATCATCGTCGAGGGCGAGGACGACCGCTATCGCTCGCTGACGACCGGCAAGATCCTGCTCGAGGCGATCCGCCAGCGCCTGGACAATGCCGGCAGGCTGACCACGCCGGTAGCGCCGCCGATAAGGGTGAGCATCGACGGCCGCAATGTGCTTTCCGAACTCGACCTGAACAAGACGATCACCGAGAAGGACTACGACGATCAATTGGCGCATTGGCAGGGCAAGCTGTCGGAGCTGGTGCGCGATCCGCGCTTCAAGGGCCGTTCGCTGGTCTGTGCCTTCGAAGGCGCGGATGCGGCGGGCAAGGGCGGCGCGATCCGCCGCATCGCCGCGTCGATGGATGCGCGCGACTACCAGATCGTGCCGATCGCCGCGCCGACCGAGGAAGAACGTGCCCAGCCTTACATGTGGCGCTTCTGGCGGCACATTCCGCGCAACGGCCGGGTCACCATCTTCGACCGCACCTGGTACGGCCGCGTGCTGGTCGAGCGCGTCGAGGGCTTCTGCGCCGAGGCGGACTGGCTGCGTGCCTATTCCGAGATCAACGACTTCGAACACGATCTGTCCGAAGCCGGCATCATCGTCTGCAAATTCTGGCTGCAGGTCAGCCAGGAAGAGCAGTTGAAGCGATTCAAGGAACGCGAAAAGATCCAGTTCAAGCGCTTCAAGATCACCGAAGAAGACTGGCGCAACCGCGAGAAATGGGATGCCTACCAGCAGGCGATCTGCGACATGGTGGATCGCACCAGCACCGGTTCGGCGCCATGGACGCTGGTCGAGGCCAACGACAAGAACTACGCCCGGGTGAAGATCCTGCGCACCGTCTGCCAGCGGCTCGAAGCCGAACTGGAAGGCAAACCCGTACCGACCGAGAAGGACGACGAGAAGAAGGAGGAAAAGGCGTCGAAGGACAAGAAGGGCAAGAAGGAAAAGAAAGACAAGAAGGACAGGAAGGAACAAGAACCCGGGAAGGAAGTGCAGGCAGAAGCGAAACCGCGAGTCTCAAAAATTCCGCCGAGACCCGCGAGGCCCAGGGCACCGGCCGTCGCGAAACCGAGGGCAACCGCCGCCGCAAGAACAGTGAAGCCGACGAAAGGCAAGACCGCTACATGACCCTTGATACCCGTAGCAGTCAGCCTGACACCGACGCCCGCCTGGTCGCCTGGGTGCGCCAGGCGGCGCCTTACATCCACGCCTTTCGCGGCCGCACCTTCGTCATCGCCTTCGGCGGCGAAGTGCTCGAGGCGGGGGCCGCGCAGGCGCTGATTCATGACATTGCGCTGCTCGACAGCATGGGTATCCGCCTGGTGCTGGTACATGGAGCGCGGCCGCAGATCGATGCCGAGATGCATGCGCGCGGCCTCACGCCGAAGTTCCACAAGGGATTGCGCGTCACCGATGCGGCGGCGCTGGAATGCGTCAAGCGCGCCATGGGCGTCACCCGCATCGAGATCGAGGCGCTGCTGTCGCAGGGCCTGCCCAACACGCCGATGGCCGGCGCCTTCCTGCGGGTGACGGGCGGCAATTTCATCACCGCACGCCCGGTCGGCGTGGTGGATGGCATCGACTTCCAATACACCGGCGCGATACGCAAGGTCATCGCCGAGGAAATCCAGGCCGACCTCGCCCAGGAGAACGTGGTGCTGATCACGCCGATCGGCGCTTCACCTACCGGCGAAATCTTCAACCTCGCCTGGGAGGAAGCGGCCGAGGCTGTTGCGGTGGCGATCAAGGCCGACAAGCTGATCTATCTTTGCGACGGGCCCGGGCTGGTCAACGCCAAGGGCGCGTTGATCGACGCGCTCACCGCGGACGAGGCGCAGAAGCTGGTCAACCGGCATCTGTCGGTGCAGGCGCCCGAAGCCGCCCGGGTGCTGCCAAGCGCGATTCGCGCCTGCCGCGCCGGAATCGGCCGCGTGCATTTTCTCGACCGCCAGGCCGACGGCGCGATGCTCATGGAATTCTTTACCCGCGACGGCGTCGGCACGGTCATGACCAGCGCGCCGCTGGCCCTGCTGCGGGAAGCCACGATCGACGACGTTGGCGCCATCCTCAGCCTGATCGAACCGCTCGAGGCGGACGGCACACTGGTCAAGCGCGGCCGCGAGCGGCTCGAAATCGAGATTCCCCGTTTCTCGGTGGTCGAGCGCGACGGCGTGATCGTCGGCTGCGCGGCGCTCTATCCGTTCTCGACCGAGAAATCGGCCGAACTGGCCTGCCTCGCCGTGATGCCGGATTTTCGCCGCAGCGGCTATGGCGATCAGCTGCGCAGCCACATCGAGGCCCGCGCCAGGAAAATGAAACTGAAACGCCTCTTCGTGCTGACGACGCGCACTGCGCACTGGTTCATCGAGCGCGGCTTCGCCGAAGCGGGTGTCGATGCGCTGCCGGAAGCGCGGCGCGAACTCTACAATCTGCAGCGCCGCTCGAAAGTACTGGTGAAGTCGCTGTAGAACTCGGTGAAACTAGAGGTAAACTGGGCGCCTTCTTGTAGTCTCTGCGAAAGGAAACACTGTGGCACGCATGGTCAATTGCATCAAGCTCGGGCGCGAGGCCGAAGGCCTCGACCTGCCGCCCATGCCGGGCGAACTGGGCCGGAAGCTGTATGAGAACGTTTCCAAGGAAGCATGGCAGCAGTGGATCAAGCTGCAAACGATGATGATCAACGAGAACCGCCTGAGCCTGGCCGATGCCCAGCATCGCAAATATCTGGCCGAGCAGGTGCAGAAGCACTTCTTCGGCGACGGGGCGGATCAGGTCGGCGGCTACGTCCCACCGAAGGCCTGAGCGGCATCAGGGCAGGTCCGCAGGGCAAACGACAAGCGGCGCTCCGGGCGCCGCTTGTCGTTTCGGTTTCCGCGCCGACCGGCTGCCCGGCTAGCCCCTGGACACTTCCTTTTCCATCTCCTCCAGCCCGATGTGGCGCACATCGCGCCCCTTGACCAGATAGACGACGTATTCGGAAATGTTCTTCGCATGATCCCCGATGCGCTCGATGGAGCGGGCGACGAACAGCAGATCGAGCGAACTTGAAATGGTGCGCGGATCTTCCATCATGAAGGTGATGAGCTGTCGCATCGCCGCCTTGAAGCCGGCATCCACCTCGCGATCCTGACGCACCACCTCGGCCGAGGCATTGACGTCGAGCCGGGCGAAGGCGTCGAGCGCCTTGCGCAACATGGCCACGGCTATCTCGGCCGGCGCGCGCAGGTCGACGCGCGGCACCACGCGCAGGTCTCCGCCATGGATGGCGCGCGCCATCTTGGCGATCTTTTTTGCTTCGTCGCCGATCCGCTCGAGGTCGGTGATGATCTTGACCACGGTCATGATCATGCGCAGGTCGACCGCCGCCGGCTGGCGCCTGGCGATGACGTTGTTGCAGGCCTCGTCGAGTTCGACTTCGTGCCGGTTGACCTGCCGATCGGCCGCGATCACCTGCTCGATGAGCGCCATGTCGCCCGATTCCAGCCCGTCCATGGCGCGGATCAATTGCTGTTCGACGAGGCCGCCCATGGCCAGAACGCGCGTGCGCAGGCCTTCGAGATCGGCGTCAAATTGCCGGCTGATGTGTTCCTGGTTCATGCTGCCACCCACATGTGCAATGCCGACACTATAGCTCCGGCGTATGAAGGAATTGTTTCAGCGCGCAAAAGTCTGCACGCCGTCCTTGCCGGCCAGCAACAGCACATCGGCACCGCGCTGGGCAAACAGGCCATTGGTGACGACGCCGACGATCTGGTTGATGCGTTCCTCGAGAGCGACCGGATCGGTGATCGACAGGCCGTGCACGTCCAGGATCAGGTTGCCGTTGTCGGTCACCAGATCCTTGCGCAGCCTCGCCTTGCCGCCCAGCTTCTCCAGCTCGCGGCTGACATAGGCGCGAGCCATCGGTATCACTTCCACCGGCAACGGAAAGCGGCCCATGACCGGCACCCGCTTCGACGCGTCGCAAATGCAGACGAAAGTCTTCGCCACCGCCGCCACGATCTTCTCGCGCGTCAGCGCGCCGCCGCCGCCCTTGATCATCGCCATGCTGGCGTCGATCTCGTCCGCGCCATCGACATAAATGCCGATGGCGTCAATGCCGTTGAGGTCGAGGACGCGGATGCCGTGGCCGGCCAGCCGTTCCGCCGTCGCTTCGGAGCTCGCCACCGTGCCGCCGAGGCGGTCCTTGATGCCGGCGATTTCGTCGATGAAGAAATTCGCCGTGGAGCCGGTGCCGACTCCCAGGATGGCCCCCACCGGAAGCCGGTCCGCCACGTAATCACGGGCCGCGCGGGCCACTGCTTGCTTGAGTTCGTCTTGTGTCATGTAATTTTCAGGATATGCGTGTGAATTCGATCCGATCATAATCCGGCCCGCGGTCGAGCAGGTTGTCCAGGCGCACGCGCCAGAGTCCAATTTCGCTGCGCAACTCGACCTCCAGGCCGGAAACGAAGGTTCCCGCGGGCAGCATCAGTTCGCGGCCGTCGATGCTGACGATTATGGCATCGGACCAGCCATGCCCGCCGCCATCGGCCACCTTGGTCCACGCGCTTTCTTCACCGACCGGCTTGGCCAGGGCGCAGATCGACGGCCAGCCCAGGGTTTCGACACCGATGCTGGGGCGATTCGCGGCGTCGCGCCCGATGCGCCGGATCAGACCCAGACGCCAATCGATGCCGTCGGCCTCCCGCAGGCAGATCAGCAGGCCGATGCGGTGGCGCGGCAACACGGCCGGCACGACGACCCCGAGGCCGGTGTCACTGCCGTCCACCTGCGTCCAGCTTTCCATCTGGGCCCTGTCGCCTTCGGTTTCAAGCCGGCGCAGAATTTCCACCGGACTCTTGACCTCCTCGGCAACCGGTTCAGCGGCCGGGACATCCGTCGCGGCGACGGAACCAAAGCGGGCTTCGTCGAACTGCCGGACGATCCGGTCCACGTCGACGCCTTCGTACTTGAAAGAGCGCCCCATGCGCGCAAAATTCGCCGCGGCAATCATGCGCCGGGCCAAGCCGAAGCCGAGCATCACGCGCAGCTCGCCCTTTCTGGCTACCCGGTCCTTGCCCCGCTTCGGCGGCGCGGATGCCCAATACGTCATCAGGATCGAGATGGCACTATCGATCTGCTCCCGGGTGGCGGGCACTTGCGCCAGCCACTCGGGAGGATTTGCCGCCTTCTTCACCTGCGCCGCCAGCCGCATCAGGCCGGTACCCAGCCTCGGTACCGAGCAGTAGCGAAGCGTGCTGCTGCCGGGCTCGCCCTGCTTCAGTCGTTGCGGGGCTTTCGCTGCCGACAGGTCGATCGAATGCGTGCTTTGTTCATGGGGCTTCGAACTCAAGTCCAGTCCATCGCAGAAACGCAGCACAGCCTCCGCAAATTCGATTTGTTGCGGCACCAGATTGCTGACCGGCACAAATTCAAGATACAAGCCGATCAGGTACTCGCCCAGCGGGGTCGTGCTTTCTTCGTTGCGGTAGGGGACGACGGGGGTCTTCATCAGCCTAAGGCGTCCCAGGACATCCAGCAGCTCGTGGGCATCCTGCCACAACTCCGCGGTAGGCCTGCGGTAGCGAAAGTGCTGCAGCTTCTTGCGCAGGGACCAGGCCATCATGGCACGGGCGGCGCAACGGGCCATGCGAACCTTGTCGTCCTCCGTCGGCAATTCCAGCGACGGGATCAGGAACGACCGGTAGCAGCGGAACTGATGTTCGGCGTGCGTTTCAAGGGCAGACCAAGCCGAATCGGTCAGATATTCCCGCTCACCGACCGAAAGATAGCGCGACAGCAGATGCCGGGCGCTGGGCCGGGAAAACTGGTCCAGCCGCGCCAGGGCACGCAAGGCCAGCACGGGTCCGATTTCCGCCGCGCATGCCTCCATGCCTTCGAGCCAGTGATCGACGTCGAACAGCAGGCGCCGCGGGTCCGCGTCGGAGATGTCGGCCATCACGGCATTCAGACCCGCGTCCGAAGCCAGTGGATGGTCCGACGTCCTTTTCCTGTCCTGGAACCGCGAGATCAGCTTGTTGAACACAGTACCGGGCAGTTTACCCGATCATCAGCTCATTTCTTGCGCAGCGGCGGCAGGTCGGTGCATGAGCCGTGTGCCACCTCCGCCGCCATGCCGATGGTTTCGCCCAGGGTCGGATGCGGATGGATGGTCTTGCCGATATCCACCGCATCGGCGCCCATCTCGATGGCCAGGGCGACTTCGCCGATCATGTCGCCCGCGTTGGGACCGACGATGCTGCCGCCGATCACGCGATGGGTTTCTTCGTCGAATACCAGCTTGGTGAAGCCGTACTCGGCGCCGTTGGCGATGGCCCGGCCCGAGGCCGCCCAGGGGAACTTCGCGCTGCTGACCTTGCGTCCGGCCTTCTTCGCCTCGTCTTCGCCGACGCCGACCCAGGCCACTTCGGGATGCGTGTAGGCGACGCCGGGAATCACCGTCGCATCGAAGTGGCTCTTCTGTCCCGCCGCTGCCTCGGCCGCCACATGCGCCTCGTGCACGGCCTTGTGCGCCAGCATGGGCTGGCCGACGATGTCGCCGATGGCGAAGATGTGCGGAATGTTGGTGCGCATCTGGGAATCGACCGGAATGAAGCCGCGCTCATTGACCGTCACACCAGCCTGGTCGGCGCCGATCTTTTTGCCGTTCGGCGAGCGTCCCGCCGATTGCAGAATCATGTCGTAGCGCTGCGCCTCGGCCGGCGCCTGCTCGCCTTCGAACCTGACCCAGAGGCCATCAGGTTTCGCGTCGACAGCGACGGTCCTGGTCTTCAGCATCACCTTGTCGAAGCGCTTGGCATTCTGCTTTTCCCATACCTTGACCAGGTCGCGGTCCGGGCCCTGCATCAGGCCGTCGAGCATCTCGACCACATCGACGCGGGCGCCGAGTGTCGAATACACGGTCGCCATTTCGAGGCCGATGATGCCGCCGCCGATCACCAGCATCTTCTTCGGCATGAAGCGTAGTTCCAGCGCGCCGGTCGAATCGACGATGCGCGGGTCCTCGGGAATGAAGGGCAGATGCACCGCCGCACTGCCTGCCGCGATGATGCACTTCTGGAAGCGGACGACCTTCTTGCCGCCGGTCTTGTCCTGGGAGCTGCCGGTGGTTTCTTCGACTTCGAGATGGTTGGCGTCGAGAAAATGTCCATAGCCGCGAACGGTCTCGACCTTGCGCGCCTTGGCCATGCCGGTCAGACCCGTGGTCAGCTTGCCGACCACCTTTTCCTTGTGTGCGCGCAGCTTGTCGACATCGATCGCTGGCTGGGCGAAGCCGATCCCGGCTTGCGCGACGTGGCTCGCTTCCTCCATCACGGCGGCGACGTGCAGCAACGCCTTGGACGGAATGCAGCCGACGTTGAGGCAGACGCCGCCAAGCGTCGCGTAGCGTTCGACGATGACCGTCTTCATGCCGAGGTCGGCGGCGCGGAACGCGGCCGAATAGCCACCGGGCCCGGCGCCGAGCACCAGCATCTCGCATTCGAGGTCGACCTTGCCGGCATATCTGCCTGCAGCGCCGGCGGCGGAAACCGGTGCCGGCATCAGCGGTGCGGCGGCAGCCGGAATCGCCGTGTCGCCGGCGCCGACTTTTGCCGTGGCCGTGGCCCCGCTCGCGATGATCAGCGCCACCAGCGTTCCCTCCGCGACCCTGTCGCCGACCTTGACCTTCAGCTCCTTCACCACGCCCGAGACCGGCGAAGGCAGATCCATGGTCGCCTTGTCCGATTCCAGC
>DAIOGL010000013.1:10002-11142 GCA_036745235.1 Sulfuritalea sp. | reverse complement strand
CACCACGCCCGAGACCGGCGAAGGCAGATCCATGGTCGCCTTGTCCGATTCCAGCGTGATCAGCGAATCCTCGGCCGCCACCGCATCGCCGACCTTGACCAGGACTTCGATGATCGGCACGTCCTTGAAGTCGCCGATGTCGGGGACCTTCACTTCCACGATGTCACTCATTCGGCTTTCCTTCCAGCTTGACCTCATGGACCACGATCGGCGGCCCGGACGAGGTATCGAATTCGATTCCGGCAGCGACGCCGGCCTCGGCAATCTTCGCCGCCGACAATTCGCCGTCATAGAGCGCATGCATAGCGCCCAGCGCGAAGCTGCGGCCGGAGCCGGCGGCCCAGACCCGGTCGAACTCGAACACCTCGCGATACGAATAGATGCCGTAGATACCCGAGCTGTTGGCGATCAGCGCCTGGATCTGCGAACTCTCATAGGGATCGTCCTCGTCTTCCTTGGGATTGAGGAAGGCGTGCTCTTTGAGGATCGGGTGCAGCCGGCGAAAGGTCTCATAGACTTCCATGCGCGAGCCCAGCTTGACGTCTTCGAGCTTCGAGAACGCGGAGAGCAGCACCAGATGATGCGCCGACGAGCCGCAGATGCCGATCCACGATCCCGCGATGTTGAGGATCTTGTCGTGCTCGCCCTTGTAGCTGCGCGCGAGGCGGGTGTCGCCGAAGGTGGTGAGGCCGTCGGCGGCGATGGCCACGGTATCCCCCTTCTTCACCACGGTGAGAGTCGTCACAGCATGCTCCTGCGCATGTCGGCCAGCAGTTGCGCCAGATAGACGTTGAAGCGCGTCGCCAGCGCGCCGTCGATCACGCGGTGGTCGGCCGTGAGCGAAAGCGGCAGGATCAGGCGCGGCACGAAAGCCTTGCCGTCCCAGACCGGTTTCATCGCCGACTTGCTGACGCCGAGGATCGCCACTTCCGGAGCATTGACGATGGGCGCGAAGCCGGTGCCGCCGATGCCGCCGACGCTGGAAATGGTGAAGCAGGCGCCCTGCATGTCGGCCGGCTTGAGCTTGCCTTCGCGCGCCTGTTTCGCCAGTTCGCCCGATTCGCGCGCCAGATCGAATACGCCCTTGCTTTCGGCGTTCTTGATCACCGGCACCACCAGGCCATTCGGCGTGTCGGCGGC
>DAIOGL010000013.1:8811-9902 GCA_036745235.1 Sulfuritalea sp. | reverse complement strand
ACCGCGGGAATCATCACCCAGTTGCGCGACAGGTTGGCGCCGGAGATCTTCTTGATGCGCGACAGCGGCAGCACCTCGATCGCGCCGAACTTGGCGAAGTCGATCTTAGGCCACGGCAGGAGTTCCAACCCGCCCAGACCCGCACCGCCGAAACCGGCAGCCGGCGCAGCCAGCGGCCCCGCACCGCCGATGAAGCCCTTGACCCAGGCCTGGACGTCGCCCTGCAGGATGCGACCCTTGGGGCCGGTGCCCGGCACCTTGGCGATATCGACGCCCAGTTCGCGCGCGAAGCGCCGCACCGAGGGGCTGGCATGGGCCGCGTGGCCCGACAGCCTGTCCGCCGCTGTCGGCATCGAGACGCGCGGCTGCGCCGGAATCAGCTCGGTATCACCGGGACGGAAATCGGCAGCGGAGCCGGCACCCCGGGCTGCCGGCGCGTCGGCGGGGGCGGCGGCTGGCGCCGGCGCCCGGGGCGTCGCGGCAACCGGCTCGGCCGGCCGGCTCGCGGGGGCGGCGGCCGCCGTGCCGCCGGCGCCGACTTTCACCAGCGCCAGCAAAACGCCCTCCTTGACCTTGTCGCCGACCTGCACCTTGAGCTCGCTCACCACGCCGGAAACCGGGGAGGGAATGTCCATGGTCGCCTTGTCGGATTCCAATGTCATCAACGAATCCTCGGCCTTGACCTCGTCGCCGACCTTGACCAGCAGCTCGATGATCGGCACGTCCTTGAAATCGCCGATGTCGGGCACCCGGACTTCGACCACGGCGGCAGCGGCGGCGGCTGGCCGGGATGCGGCAGGAGCCGATGCGGCAACGGGAGCTGCGACCGCGGCGCCGCCGGAGGCAGGTGCGGCTGCGGCAGTCTCGGCGGAATCGATCAAAGCCACCACCGTGCCTTCCGACACCTTGTCTCCGACCTTCAGCTGCAGCGCGGTGACCACACCCGATACCGGTGAGGGCACGTCCATCGTCGCCTTGTCCGATTCGACGGTGATCAGCGAGTCTTCCGCCGTCACCCGGTCGCCGACCTTGACCAGCAGCTCGATGACCGGCACATCCTTGAAGTCGCCGATATCGGGTACTTTCACTTC
>DAIOGL010000013.1:4030-8711 GCA_036745235.1 Sulfuritalea sp. | reverse complement strand
ACCTTCACCGGGTTGGGCTTGTTCGGATCGAGCTGGTATTTCTTGATCGCCTCGGCCACCTGTTCCCGCTTCATCTGGCCGTCGTCGGCCAGCGCGGACAGTGCGGCCAGGGCTATCCAGTAGCGATCCACCTCGAAGAAGTGGCGCAGCTTTTCGCGCGTGTCCGAGCGGCCGAAGCCGTCGGTGCCGAGCACCGTGTAGTGGCGCGGTACCAGCGAGCGGATCTGCTCGGCGAAGACCCGGACGTAGTCGGTCGCCGCGACGACGGGACCGCGCGTTTCCGCCAGACAGGCCGAGACATGCGGCACGCGCGGCGTTTCTGTCGGATGCAGCAGGTTCCAGCGGGCGCAATCCTGGCCGTCACGCGCCAGTTCGTTGAAGCTCGGGCAAGACCAGAGGTCTGCCTCGACGCCCCAGTCGCGTTTCAGCAGATCTGCGGCGGCGACGGCTTCCAGGAATATCGTCCCCGAACCGAGCAGCTGCACGCGCGGGCCGTTCGACGCGGCACCTTTCTTGAACTGGTACATGCCCTTGAGAATTCCGGCGGCGGCGTCGGCGGGCATGGCCGGATGCTCGTAGTTCTCGTTCATCACCGTCAGGTAATAGAACACGTCTTCCTGCTCGCTCACCATGCGGCGCAGGCCGTCCTGCACGATCGCGGCGACTTCGTAGGCGAAGGTCGGGTCGTAGGAAACGCAGTTCGGCACCGTGCCGGCGAACACCTGGGAATGGCCGTCCTCGTGCTGCAGCCCTTCGCCGTTGAGCGTGGTGCGTCCCGCCGTGCCGCCGATCAGAAAGCCCCGTGCGCGCTGGTCGCCGGCCGCCCACACCAGGTCCATGGTGCGCTGCATGCCGAACATGGAATAACAGACATACACCGGGATCATCTGCACGCCGTGCGTCGAGTAGCTGGTGCCGGCGGCGATCCAGTCGGCCATGGCCCCGGCCTCGTTGATGCCTTCCTGCAGGATCTGGCCGTCCTTCTTTTCCTTGTAGAACATCATCTGGTCGGCATCCTGCGGCACGTAGTTCTGGCCGTCCTGGTTCCAGATGCCGATCTGGCGGAAGAGGCCTTCCATGCCGAAGGTGCGCGATTCGTCGACCACGATCGGCACCACGCGCTTGCCGATGATCTTGTCCTTGAGCATGACATTGAGCGCGCGCACGAATGCCATCGTGGTGGAGAATTCGCGGCCCTCGCCGCCCGCCTTCAACAAGGCGTCGAAGGCCGACAGGGGCGGCACCGGCAGCGCCTCGGCCGTGCGCCGGCGCGCCGGCAGGTAACCGCCGAGCGCCATGCGCCGCTCGCGCATGTAGTTGAGTTCCGGCGAGCCCTCGGGGAAGGTCAGGTAGGGCAGCTTCTCCAGGTCTGCATCCTTCACCGGCAGCTTGAAGCGATCGCGGAAGGCCTTGACCGATGTGGTGCCCATCTTCTTTTGCTGGTGGGTGATGTTCTGCGCCTCGCCGGCTTCGCCCATGCCGTAGCCCTTGATGGTCTTGGCCAGGATCACCGTCGGCTGTCCGGTATGCGCCACGGCGGCTGCATAGGCCGCGTAGACCTTGTGCGGATCGTGCCCGCCGCGGTTCAGGCGCCAGATGTCGTCATCCGACCAGGTCGACACCATCTTCAGCAGTTCCGGATACTTGCCGAAGAAGTGCTCGCGCACGTAAGCGCCATCCTTCGACTTGAAGGTCTGATAATCGCCGTCGACGCATTCCATCATGCGCTTTTGCAGGAGCCCGGTCTTGTCCTGTGCCAGCAGCGGGTCCCAGTAGCTGCCCCAGATCACCTTGATCACGTTCCAGCCGGCGCCGCGAAAATCGGATTCCAGTTCCTGGATGATCTTGCCGTTGCCGCGCACCGGGCCGTCGAGGCGCTGCAGGTTGCAGTTGATGACGAAAATCAGGTTGTCCAGGCGCTCGCGTCCGGCCATGCCGATGGCACCCATCGATTCCGGCTCGTCCATCTCGCCGTCGCCCATGAAGGCCCATACCTTGCGGCCATCGGTAGGGATCAGGCTGCGATGCTGCAGGTACTTCATGAAGCGCGCCTGATAGATTCCCTGCAGCGGGCCGAGGCCCATCGACACGGTGGGGAACTGCCAGAAGTCGGGCATCAGCCACGGGTGCGGATAGCTCGAAAGCCCCTTGCCATCCACCTCGCGACGGAAGTTGTCCATCTGCTCCTCGGTCAGGCGTCCGAGCATGAAGGCGCGCGCATAGACCCCGGGCGCCGAATGGCCCTGCGACAACACCAGGTCGCCGCCGTGCTTTTCCGCCGGCGCATGCCAGAAGTGATTGAAGCCGATGTCGTAGAGCGTCGCCGCCGAGGCGTAACTGGCGATGTGCCCGCCGAGACCGGAGTCATCGCGATTGGCGCGCAGCACCATGACCAGCGCGTTCCATCGCGCATAGTCGCGAATCTTCTGCTCCATTTCGTAATCGCCCGGCGTCACCGGCTGCTGGTCGGCAGGAATGGTGTTGATGTATTCGGTGTTGGCGCTGTACGGCATGTTGATGCCGGTCTGGTGACCCAGCGCAATCAACTGCTCGAGAAGGAAATGCGCCCGCTCTTCGCCTTCATTGGCAATCACGGCCTGCAGTGCGTCAAGCCATTCGCGGGTCTCCTGCGGATCGACATCTGATGACGCGGTTTGGGGCGCGGCGGGAAAATCGTTCGCAGCGGACATGAGCTCCTCCTGTTGAGAGTTGTATTAGTGCCCGCAGCACGTAATGCCGGCGGACCTCTTTTAGCTGCGGCCGCTTCGCTTAACGCCGATCAAGCTGGCGTTAGCCTGCACTGAAACTCCGCTTCGCTTCGTTTTGTCGCAGCATAGACCTAGTTCATGAATCGGCACGCTACCGATGTTGCGCATTGTAAAATGCCACTTCACAATACGCAATCTGTGGATTTCCACAGTCCAAATGCAGAAGACCGCCGGCAGGGAATTGTTCTCCCCCAACGGCGGCCTTCCGTCCGTTCAACTACGGCGCGAATCAGGTGTCGTCAGCGGTGCGCCGCAAAGCGGCCTTCTGCCGCGCCCGGCTGGCGCGCTTGTCCTTGCGCTGGTGGGCACCGCCCTTTCTCAGCAGCGGATCGACGGCCAGGGGATTGCGCGGCCGCCTTGAACGGATTGCCCGCTGCCTGGCCCGCTTCATCGCGAATGGAACTTCACCACCGCCCGCCCGTCGGCGATCTGCCGCGGCTCCGGCTTCCAGGCGTGACCATAGACAATTTCGAAACTGGCCGGCAGGCGTCCTTCGGCGTTCTGCGGCCAGGCGCCGAACAAACGGCGCCAGTCGCGCCAGCCCTGGCACCCCAGCAATGCGTCGCGCACGCCCAGATGGCGCTGGTCGGCGAGGAAGGCGCGCGGCGTCGGGTAGGTCAGCGTGATGAGTTCCATGTCCATCACCGGATCGGCGAAGCCGGCAGCGACCAGCATGTCGCCCAGATCGTGCATGTCCAGAAAGCGCCTCACCGTATCGCCGGCGCCGACTCCTGCGCCGGCCTCGCGCAATTCCTTCAGGGTGTCGGGGCCGAGCGTGGCGAAGGTCAGCAGGCCGCCCACCTCCAACACGCGGTGCAATTCACGCAAGGCAGGCAGCGGATCGTCCAGCCAGTGCAGCATCAGATTCGACCAGACCAGACCCAGCGAATTGGCGGCCAGCGGCAGGGCACGCACATCGCCATTGACGAGGCGCGGCCCGCGTCCGGTCAGCCGCCGCCAGCGCGCGGAGCGCTTGCGCACGGCGCGGAGCATGGGCAGCGCAAAGTCGATCGCGAGTGGCAGGGCCTTGCCGTAGCGCCGGTGCAGTTCGCGGACACCATCGCCGGTGGCACAACCGATGTCGGCGACGCGCTGCGGGGCGATCTTGACCAGGTCCAGCCGCGCCGCCATGCGTGCGCCCACTTCGCGGGCGAGCACTGCGGCCGAGTCGTAGGATTCCGCAGCTCCGGCGAAGTCGCTGCGCACGATGGAGGTCAGGCGGCGTTGAGTCCGAGTCTGGCGAACAGCGCCTCGTCGCGATCGGCTTCGGGGTTGCCGGCCGTCAGCAGCTTGTCGCCGTAGAAGATCGAATTGGCGCCGGCGAGAAAGCACAGCGCCTGCAGCTCGTCGCTCATCTCCTGGCGGCCGGCAGACAGCCGGACCATGGAGCCGGGCATGCTGATGCGCGCCACGGCGATGGTGCGCACGAACTCGAAGGGATCGAGCGGCGGCGCGTTTTCCAGCGGCGTGCCGGGCATCGGCACCAGTTCGTTGATCGGCACCGACTCGGGCGGCGGGTTCATGTTGGCCAGTTCGGCCAGCAGGGAGGCACGCTGGCGGCGCGTCTCGCCCATGCCGACGATGCCGCCGCAACAGACCTTGATCCCCGCCTCTCGCACCTTGTCGAGGGTAGCGAAGCGATCGCTCTGGGCGTGGGTCTTGATGACCTGGCCGTAGAACTCCGGCGCGGTATCGAGGTTGTGGTTGTAATAGTCGAGCCCGGCGGATTTCAGGCGCTCGGCCTGACCGTCCTTGAGCATGCCCAGCGTGACGCAAGTTTCCAGCCCGAGCGCCTTGACCGCGCCGATCATGTCGGTGACGCGGTCGAGATCCTTGTCCTTCGGTCCGCGCCAGGCGGCACCCATGCAGAAGCGCGTGGCTCCCTTGTCCTTCGCGGCCTGCGCGGCGGCGAC
>DAIOGL010000013.1:0-3930 GCA_036745235.1 Sulfuritalea sp. | reverse complement strand
GTGGCAGTCATCGCAGAGGACTCGCTAGAATGCAGGGAGGCGCGAATCTTGGTGGAAGGAGCCGGGCTTGTCAATTGCAGCGAGTGCAGTCACGAATCCGGCAAGCGGCGCAAGGACTGCGGCCAACAGCTGCGCCGCCGCCCTGCTGCCGCTGGACTGCTTTCTGTGTGCCGCGCCCAGCGGCGAGAACCTGCTGTGCAACGCATGCGCCGCCGGCCTGCCACGCTTGACCGTGGAGCGCTGCCCGGTCTGCGCCCTGCCGACACCGGAATCGAGCATCTGCGGCGCCTGCCTGACACGGGCACCGCACTTCGACGCGACGCAGGCCGTCTTCCGCTACGAATTCCCGATCGACAGCCTGATCCAGGCGCTGAAGTACGCTCACCGTCTCGCCAGCGCCGACTTTCTCGGCAGGGTCCTGGCGCAGACAGCCTTGGCGCACAGCCCCGACCTGATTCTGCCCGTTCCACTGTCGCAGGCGCGCCTCGCCGAGCGGGGCTTCAATCAGGCCGTCGAAATTGCCCGTCCGCTGTCGCGCGCGCTCGGCGTCGTGCTCGAACTCACCGGCGTGCACCGCCGCGACACCGCACCGCAAGCCGGTCTGCCCTGGAAAGAACGGGCGAAGAACATCCGTCACGCCTTCGAATGCGGCATCGACCTGACGGGCAGGACCGTGCTGCTGATCGATGACGTAATGACCACCGGTGCAACGCTCGACGAACTGGCGCGAACACTCAAGGCCCATGGCGCAATACGGGTGGAGAACCTGGTGCTGGCGCGGGCGCTAAAGAGTTGACGGCCGCGGTACAATCCGGTCTCTTGTTCTCAATTCCAGATAAATATTCATGGCGCTTCGCGATCCGGTCGACAAGAACCTGCTGCGCATGGAGTCACGGCGTTTCGCCCTGCGCTGCGAGGCGCAGATATCCTCCATCGAACGTGCCGACACGCTGCGCGAGATCTCGCGCCTGGCGACCTCGATCACCCTGCCCTATTCGATCACCGAGGACTACGCCGCACGGGATGCCATGCGCCTGGTGCAGACGCGCGCCGCAGACCGCGCGCGCGAGCTGATCGAGGAACAGATCCAGAACTATGCCCGTGCCGAGAAGAACTACCGCACCAAACACAAGCGGGCAATGCTGGATACCTGGGCCAACCTCACCGGGCCGCTGAGCCATTTGCGCACCTGGGCACAAAGCAAGCTGTTAGCGGCGGAACAGCAAGTACTCTAAGCGGCAGGCTCCCGGCCGTGGCGGAGAAGGACCTCAGCGCAACCGCTGTTCCACGTAATGCGCCAGGTCGGCCGGCAGGCCGGGCAGGGAGCGTGCCTTCTGATAGGCCTCGCGCGCGTCCGCGCTCTTCCCCGCGGCATCGAGCGCGATCCCCAGGCCGGCCCACCAGCGGCCTTCGTTGGGGGCCAGGCGCGTCGCCGCCTGGTAGCGCTCCACCGCTTCGGACGCACGGCCTGCACGATTGAGCAGCGCGCCGGCGAATCCCTGATATTCGGGGCTGCTTTCGCCGGCTGCGGAATTTTTAAGCAGCAGTTCGAGCGCTGCCGGGGCGCCGTTGCGTTCGACCTTCAGACGCGCCAGAGCCAGCGTCGACGCCAGACGCACCGGCGCCAGTTCCGTACCCTTGCGCAGAAGCTCTTCCGCCTCGTCGAAACGCTTCGTTTCTATCAGCAGCGCCGCCAGCGCCTGGCGTGCCGCCGCGTGCTCGGGCTGATCCTCCAGCGCCGCCAGGTAGCTGCCCGCGGCCTCGTCGATCCTGCCCTGACGTTGCGCCGACACGCCCCGACGGTATTCGCTCTCGGCGCGGTCGGCTGCCGACGGCAGGCGCGTCTGCTTGTCGATGCGGCCCTCCGCCGGGACCGCCGGCACCCTGGGCAAAGCGACTACCGGCAGCCGCGGCGGAGCGGGCTCGGCCGACCTCTCCGGCACCTTCGGCGCCTGCGCCACCGCCTTGCGTTGCGGCCCGGGGACAGGTGCAGGCACCACCGACAAGGCATCGGCCAGGCGCAAGGAGGGCAAGGCTGTGCCGGTGGCGTGCGCCGGCGGGTCGGCAGCGGCGACCGACGGAGCCTCAACCGGCGCCGCCGGAACGGCCGTTGCGGGCGGCGTCAATGCCGCGGAAGGCGTCGCCGCAATTTGCTGCGCACCATACCAGGCCGCGACGCCCAGAGCCGCGGCGACCACGACCGTGCCGAGCCACAGCCGTGACACGCCCCGGCGGGGCTCCTGATGCGCCGCCAGGGGCGTCACGGCGGAGGGAAAGGCCGCCCGCTCGCTGTCGCCGGCACGGCGCGCGTCGAGATCGCGCAGCATCTTGTTGACCAGGCTCATCGCACTGCCTTCCCGCCCGTCGCCCTGGCCAAAGTTGTTGCTGACGGCGGCTTGCCGCTGCGTGCCTCCATAGGATCGCTGCGCCTCCCTGGGGCAGCCCGGAGCAGCGGGATCACCACCGCTGCCACCAGTGCAGCGCGGGCAAGCCTTCGGTATCGCGGCCCGCGAGGGCGACGTGGGCGCGGCTCACCCGCGTCTTGCCCTCGCCATAGGCAAGCAGCAGGGACTTGTGCGCCAGCACGTTGACCAGGCGCGGAGTGCCGCTCGACAGTCTGTACAGGAGCCGCGCGCTGGCGGGCGGGAACACGTCGCCGTCGCGATGGCCGGCCACCCGCAGGCGATGGGCAAGGTAATGTGCGGCTTCCTGCTGCTTCAGGCCCGGCATGCGGTAATGAAACACGATGCGCTGGCGCAGCTGGCGTACGGCAGGATTGGACAGCTTCTGGTCGAGTTCGGGCTGGCCGAACATCACCACCTGCAGCAGCTTGTGCTTTTCCGTTTCCAGGTTGGACAGCAGGCGCAGCGCCTCCAGGCTTTCGAGCGGCATCGATTGCGCCTCGTCGATGCAGATCACCACCCGCTTGCCCTGCGCGGCCATGTCGAGCAGATGCTCGTTGAATTCCTTCAACAGGTGAAACTGGTAGTCGAGCCCCTGAAGCTTGAGACCGAGCTCCTCGGCGATCGCGATGAGCAGGATGCGCGGCTCCAGCATCGGATTCGGCAGGTAGGCGACCACCTGGTCCTCGTTGAGGGTCGCCAGAAAGCGGCGGCACAGCAGCGTCTTGCCGGTGCCGACTTCGCCCGTGATCTTGATGAAACCTTCGCCCGTGTTGAGGCCGATCAGCAGCGTGTTGAGGGCTTCCTGGTGCGCATCGGCCGAGTAAATGAAACTGGTGTCCGGCGTGATGCCGAACGGAAACTCCCGAAGCCCGAAGTGATTGAGATACATCGTGTGCCGCCAGGGACTACTGCCCGGACCGGCCGGACGGAAACGCCCTCACGCGCTCCTGAACGTCCTTGATGTCTTGCGCCCAGGCCCGATCATTCTCGATCAGGGTGGGCTTGATCAGAATGACCAGTTCGCGCTTGCGCAAGGCGGAAGATCGCTGGCCCAGCGCGTTGGCAACGACGCCCGTGGCGCCGGGCAGTTGCGAGCGGTCGGAGGACTGCTCCTGACGCATCAGGCCGCCGATGGCCACGATGTTGCCGTCCTGTACGCGGACGATGCTGTCGGTTTCATTGATGCTGCTGGCGGCAAGCGGCAGAATGTAGGTGCCCAGCGCGCCGAGGTTGATGGTCTTTTCCTTTTCCACCACCGTGCTGACGGCCGGATGCACATGCAGAATGATGTTGCCGTCATCGTCGATCTGCGGCGTGACATCGAGCGAAATGCCAGAGAAATAGGGCTGCAGGGTCACGCTCGGCGATGAGACCGAGCCTGTCGTCGTGGTCGTGGTTGACGACGTGACGTTGGTCACGAACAGCTCGTCGGTGCCGACCTTGAGTACCGCCTTCTGATTGTTGAGCGTCGCGATGCGCGGCGAAGACAGCACCGAGACACTACCTTGGGTTTCGAGGAAATTCA
>DAIOGL010000012.1:0-20129 GCA_036745235.1 Sulfuritalea sp. | reverse complement strand
CAAGACAGTCAGAACTGAAGGTGAGGAGGCCGGCATTACCACCTATCGCAGGGTCAGCCGGTTTCCGATGGTTCTGGCCGTTGGCAATCGCGATAGCGAAGCCTTGGAGGGATGGCGTGGTACCGCTCGCATCGTCATCGGTGCTGCAGCGCTGAACATACTGCTCGTTCTCGCGGCAATGGTGTTTTTGCTGCGCGAGCAGCGCCACGAGGCGGAGTTGGCCACCGCGGCACGCGAAAGCGACGATCAGCTGCGGGCGATGGTCGATTCGGCGATGGATGCCATCATCACCATCGACAGCGAACGGCGCGTCATCGTCTTCAATCCGGCAGCTCAGCGCATGTTCGGCTACAGCGCGGAAGAAGTGCGCGGCAGCCGGCTCGACCGCTTCCTGCCGGAACGACTTCGCGCTGTGCATGAGAGCAATGTTGCCGCGTTCCGGCAAAGCGGCGTCACGGCGCGCATGAAAAAGGCCCGCATGGAAATCGTCGGCCTGCGTTCCGACGGCACCGAGTTTCCCCTCGAATCCACCATCGCCCAGGTGACCATCGGCGGCCAGACGATGTTCACCGCGATCCTTCGCGACATCAGCGAGCGCCGCCGCGCGGAGGATGAGCTGCGTGAATCGAACCGCCAGTTGCGCGAACTCGCGACATCCTTGCAGGCGGTCCGCGAGGAAGAACGTACGTCGATTGCCCGGGAACTGCACGATGAACTCGGCCAGCAACTGCTGCGGCTGCGCATGGACCTCTCCTGGCTGGAGGGCCGGCTCAAGAATCTGGCGCCGGCACTGCATGACAAGGTGGTGAGCATGAAGGAATTCGTCGTTGGTACGGTCGATGTTCTGCGTCACGTGACTACCCGCCTGCGCCCGCCGCTGCTCGACGATCTGGGGCTGGCAGAGGCTGCCCGCTGGCAGTTGAACGAGTTTGCGCAACGCACCGGAATCGACGTGACATCGAACATCGCCATCGAGGACGTGGATCTGGATGAGCGTACTGCAATCAACGTCTTTCGCATCCTGCAGGAGTCGCTCACCAATGTTGCGCGCCATTCCGCCGCGACGCAGGTCAATGTATCGCTGACGCGGACGGAGGAGGGGCTCGCGCTCGAAATTCGCGACAACGGCCGCGGCAGCGAACTCCGTGACAAACCGAAGCTGGGCCACGGTCTGGTCGGCATCCGCGAGCGGACGCTACTGCTTGGTGGACGCATGGAGATTGCCAGTGCGCCGGGGGAGGGATTCACCCTCCGCGTGCGTATACCGCTTCTTTTGCCAGCATTGTCGGGAGAACTGACATGATTCGCGTTTTGCTTGCCGATGACCACGCCATCATCCGCGATGGAGTGAAGCAGATTCTGGCCGATACCGACGATCTTGTCGTAGCCGGCGAAGCGGCCAACGGCACCGAGGTGCTGAAGATGGTCGCCGAGCAGGACTGGGACCTGCTGGTCCTCGACATCTCGATGCCCGGCAAGAACGGCTTGGAACTGATCAAGCTGATCAGGCAGGACAGGCCGCGCTTGCCCATCCTGATCTTCAGCATGCATCAGGAAGAGCAGTACGCCCTGCGAGCCCTGCATGCCGGGGCTTCGGGATACCTGACCAAGGAAAGCGACGGCGAGGTACTGATTGCTGCAATGCGCAAAGTCGCGGCCGGCGGTGTCCATGTCAGCGACAAGGTGGCGGAACTGCTGGCTCGCGAGCGCATGCCGAAGACCGACGAGCTGCCCCATACGCGCCTGTCCGATCGCGAATTCCAGATCTTCGAAAAGATCGTCGCCGGGGTGAGACTCACCGACATCGCCGACGAGTTCAACCTGAGCATCAAGACGGTAAGCACCCACAAGTCGCGCATCCTGCAAAAAATGCACATGACCAGCGATACCGATCTCGTCCGCTACGCGATCGCCAAGGGTTTGATGACGATGCCGGAGTAACCGGCGTCTGCGAGGAGCGTGTAGGAGTAATCCTACATAAAATTGAATCTGCTGCTGATAGATCACTTGAGCCGGATGCAGGAGAATCCCCACTTGTAAAAAGTTGTTACCAGCCGATGCGTTCAGCGGGAACCTAGGGGAAATCAAGATGCGATTTGTGCGAGAAATACTTACATGTTGTGCCGTCATCGGCATACTGGCTGCGACACCGGCGCTGGCTGCCGCGGACGCCCCGAAGAAGTTGCTGGCGGCCGACCCGAACGCCAAGGATCTGCTCCTCAAGGGCGATGCGAAATGCACGGGCTGCCATGACGAGGCCGACGAGCCGACCGGAGCGGCCACGATGCTCGAGCTGAATCCTTCGGTCCTCGCCATCGGCAAGACGCGGCACGGCGCCGTCGCCGACAAGCGCACCCCGACCTGTACCGATTGCCACGGCGAGAGCGAAAAGCACCGCCTGCACAAGGGCAGCGACAAGCCGCCCGCGGTCGACCGCAGCTTCCGCAAGAAATCGACGACCTCGGCCGATGCACGCAATGATACGTGCATGACCTGCCACCAGAAGGACTCGAAGCGCTCGCACTGGGCCGGCAGCACGCACCAGACACGCGACGTTGCCTGCAACTCGTGCCACCAGGTTCACGCGGCAAAAGACAAGGTGCGCAACAAGCTGACGCAGGCCGAAGTCTGCTTCACCTGCCACAAGGAGCAGCGCAGCCAGTACCAGCGTCCGTCGCGCCACCCGATTCTGGAAGGCAAGGTCACGTGCTCCGACTGCCACAACGTGCATGGGTCGATCGGACCGAAGCTGGTGAAGCGGGACAGCACCAACGAGACCTGCTACACCTGCCACATGGAGAAGCGCGGACCCTTCGTCAGGCCGCATGAGCCGGTCAATGAAGACTGCAGCATCTGCCACAATCCGCACGGCACCACGGCAGAATTCCTGTTGAAGCAGCGGCCGCCGTTCCTTTGCAACGAGTGCCATTCTCCGCACGGCGGTGCTCTGCCTGCCCTGGCTGGCCAGCTCCCTGCACCGACCAGCGTCGGCAGAAATACTGTCACCTATACGCAAGGGCGCGGTTGCGTAAACTGCCACACGCAAGTGCATGGCAGCAACAACCCGAGCCCCAGCAATCCTAATCCGCAGTACTTCTTGCGCTAAGAATGAGGGAATCGAACATGAAAACGCACAACACGCGTTCCGGCTTTCAGCTGAAGCTGATTGTCCTCAGCCTTCTGGTCGGCGCCTTCGGTCCTGCTGCCCATGCGGAGGGAGAGGATCTCGCTCCGTTCATCAAGCCTGAAAGTTCCATCAGCGTCGGCGCAAGCGCCGTCAGCGGCGACAGCGCCGATCGCGCTTTCTTCGGCCAGTACAACGGCATGAGGCAGCACCGCGGCCAGATCCAGCTCGACATCGACTATCTCAAGCGCGAAGACTCGACCGGGACGTGGACCAGCTTCAACGGGCGCAACCTCGGCAACGAAAATCGGGAAATCGGATTTGCGCAACAGAAGCAGGGTGACTGGAGATATCAGTTCGAGTATGGCGAACTGGTGCGCAACTATTCCAATACCATCAATACGGCCATGTCGGGGATCGGCAGCAACAACCTGACGATTACGGCCCTCGGCGTGCCCCCTGTTCCGGCTGCGCCGAATGCTGCCGCGCTCGCTGCGGCCCAGGGCTCCGGCTCGAACGTCGACCTCAAGACCACGCGCAAGGCGCTGGGCCTCGCCGTTGACAAGTGGCTGACGCCTTATCTGCAATTCGAGGCCAGCTTCAAGAATGAAGACAAGACAGGGGCCCGGATGTTTGGCCGGGGCTTCAACTGTAGCGCCGGTTTCGGTTGCGTGACCGTTGGCGCGAATACCAACACGTTCGGCGCGATCCTGCTGATGCCCGAGCCGATCAATTCCGTGACGCGCCAGGTCGAACTGAAGCTGAATTATTCGAATGACAAACTGGCGGTGAACGGCGGTTATTACGGTTCGTTCTACACCAACAAATTCGGATCGTTGAGCCAGACCTTCGCGGGCCGCTTGTGGAATCCTGACGGTTCCGGTTTCGATCCAAGGGTCGGCACCGGCAACAGCCTGCAGACGGCCATGGGCCCAATCGCGCTGCCGCCCGACAATCAGTCCCACCAGCTTTCGGTCGCCGGTACATATGCATTCACCCCGACGACACGCGGCACCTTCAAGTTTGCCAAGACCCACGGCACGCAGAACGACCGTTTCGCCGACGCAGGCTTCATGACCTCACCGCGCGGCGCCCTCGATGCGGTTATCGATACGACGACCGCTCAAGTCGGCTTGACGTCGCGCCCGCTGCCGAAGCTTTCCATCGTTGCCAACCTGCGCTGGGAGAAGAAGTCGGACAAGACACCGATCGATTTGTACTCGCCCACCGCCGGACACACGAACAGCTGGGGTTCGCACGAAAAGATCAACGGCAAGCTCGAAGCGAGCTACCAGCTGGCGAATTCCTACCGCGGCACCGTCGGTCTTGACTACGATTTCCGTGACCTCGGCCGCCCGGCGAACACCAATGAAACCAACGGTCAGGCCAGCGCAATGCGGGCGAAGAACCAGGAGCTTGGCGTGCGTGGCGAGCTGCGGAAGTCCATGGCCGACAATCTCAGTGGTGCAGTCAGCATCGCCCACAGCTATCGCAATGGCTCGCGCTGGATGCAAACCAATGCAGGCGTCTATGCCCCGACCATGGCCGACGGCGACCTGCAAGGTGCCGGCTTCAATCTCTTCCCGCTGATCTCGATGGATCTGCTCCGCGACAAGTTGAAGCTATCGACCGACTGGGCGCCGACGGACAATCTCTCGCTGCAGGCCTCGATCGACGGCGCGGCAGAGCATTATTTCGCGCCCACCATGCGCGGCGCCCGCGACGGCAAGACCACCAACTTGAACCTCGATGCGGCCTACAAGGTTTCCGACAATTGGAAGGTCAACGGCTGGTATTCGCGCGGCGATACGATTCTTGACATCAACGGTCCCGCCAACGCCTACATGGCCGGCTTGAGGCAGCTCGGTCACAATCTGGGACTCGGTGTGCGCGGGGCGCCGACCGGCAAGCTCGAGGTGGGCGCCGATTTCACCTTCTCCTACGAGGTTAACCGGACTGGCGTCGGCGTAAGCGGCACGAATCTGTCAGCCAACGCGCTTCCGGCGGCTGCTTTCCGCCAGCTCAACCTGAACATGTTCGGCAAGTACGCCCTCGACAAGAGCGCCGACATCAAGGTCAGCCTGCTTCACCAGCGCTACTACTCCAACGAGTGGTTCTGGAACAACAACGGCACGTCCTTCTTCTACTCCGACGGTACGACCGTCACGCAGAAGGATCAGCAGAACGTAACCTTCATCGGTGCCGCGTACATCTACAAGTTCCAGTAAAACAACGCAGCAATCCCGTCTGGACGGGAATTGCTAGAGGGCGGAACCTGCGACATCAGGTTCCGCCCTTGTTTTTGGGCGCTCCGCCCTGAGTGACTCCTGTTTCGGGCTCCGACCCTAATTCGCATCGTAGTAGTAGGCCTTGTTCGGCACTTCCGCCGCGGCGTCATCCTTCATCGCTTCCAGCGGCCGTGGCGGCTTGTCCCACCACAGTGCGCGTCCCTTTTGCTGTTCCAGCAATTCCTCGGGATGCTTTTCCATCCATTCACGCATGAACTTGGTGTGCTCGGATTCGTAGAGGGCCATGAGGTTTCCTTAGTGTTTCGGGTTGACGTAACGGGTAATGCGCACCACTTCCGGCACGCGCCGCAGGGCGCGCAGGATGCGGGCGAGATGAATGCGATCTGTCACTTGCAGCGTGAAGAACAGTGTAGTGGCCTCGCCGTTGTCCTCGTCCATGCTGATATTGACGATGTTGGAATCGGCTTCGGCGATTCCGGCAGCGAGCCGCGCCAGTACGCCGCGCACATTTTTCGCGACAACGCGAATGCTGGCTTCGAACATGCCGGTGATGCCCGGCTCCCACTCGACGTCGATCCAGTTGCCGCGCTCGCTGCGCAGCTTGGCGATGCTCGGGCAATCATGCGTGTGCACCACCAGGCCTTGGCCCTTGCGGATGAGGCCGACGATCGGATCGCCGGGTATCGGCCGGCAGCACGCGCCGAGTTTCACCGCGACACCTTCCGTGCCGTGAATCAGGATGGCCTGATGCGGGCGATTCTGGGGTGCTACGCCCTCCATATTTTCCTCGGCACCCTCCGCCAGCCGCCGGGCGACGATCGCAGGCAAGCGCTTGCCGAGGCCGATGTCTGCCAGTATGGCGCGTTCCGAGCGGGCGCCCGACGCCCGCTTGAGCCGGTCCCATGCCTGGGACGGCAGCTTGGCCAGGGCAAGGCCGAGATCGCGCAAGGCGTGCGACAACAGGCGCTCGCCGAGCGCAGCCGATTCTTCGTTCTGCCTGGTGTTGAGGAAGTGACGGATCTTCGAGCGCGCTCGCGCGCTTTTTACATAGCTGAGCCAGGCCGGATTGGGCGCGGCGTTGGGCGCGGTGATGATTTCGACGCGGTCGCCGTTGCGCAATTCCGTGCGCAGGGGCATGGTTTCGAAATTGATCCGGCAGGCAACGCAGCGGTCGCCGATGTCGGTATGCACCGCGTAGGCCAGATCGACCGGCGTCGAGCCGCGCGGCAGGGCGAAGATCTTGCCCTTGGGGCTGAAGACATAGACTTCGCTGGGGAACAGGTCGACCTTGACGTGTTCGAGGAACTCCGAAGAATCGCCCGTGGTGGACTGCAGTTCGACCAGCGATTGCAGCCACTTGTGGGTCTTCTGCTGCAGCTGGTCGAGCGCCGATTCATCCTTGTACAGCCAGTGCGAGGCGACGCCGGATTCGGCGACATGGTGCATGTTGGGGTCGCGAATCTGGATTTCCACCGGTGTGCCGAAAGGGCCGATCAGGGTCGTATGCAGCGACTGGTAGCCATTGGCCTTGGGGATGGCGATGTAGTCCTTGAACTTGCCCGGCACCGGCTGGTACAGCGCATGCAAGGTGCCCAGCGCCAGGTAACAGGTGGGGCGGTCCTTGACGATGATGCGAAAGCCGTAGATGTCCAGCACCTGCGAAAAGCTCAGGTGCTTTTCGCGCATCTTGCGATAGATGCCGTACAGATGCTTCTCGCGACCCATGACCTCGGCATCGATGCCGGCGGCCGGCAATGCCTCGCGAATCGCCGCGAGGATACGGCTGACCACTTCGCGCCGGTTGCCGCGCGCGCCCTTCACGGCTTTCGACAGCACGCGGTAGCGCAGCGGATGGGCGTGGCGGAAGGCCAGTTCCTGCAGCTCGCGGTAGAGCGCGTTCAGGCCCAGCCGGTTGGCGATCGGCGCATAGATGTCGAGCGTCTCGCGCGCAATGCGCCGCCGCTTTTCGGGCCGCATGACGTCGAGCGTGCGCATGTTGTGCAGGCGGTCGGAAAGCTTGATCAGGATCACGCGCACATCGCGCGCCATCGCCAGCAGCATCTTGCGGAAATTCTCGGCCTGCGCTTCCTCGAAGCTCTGGTGCTCGATGCGGTCCAGCTTGGACACGCCATCGACAAGTTCGGCCGCGACCTTGCCGAAGCGCTCGGCGATCTGATCCTTGGTGATCGCCGTATCTTCCATCACGTCGTGCAGCAGCGCCGCCGTCAGGGCATGGGCGTCGAGATGCCAGCCAGCCAGCGTTTCGGCCACGGCCAGCGGATGAGAGATGTAGGGGGCGCCGCTGAGGCGCATCTGGCCGCGATGCGCGGCGTCGGCGAAGACATAGGCGGCGCCGACGCGGGTGATGTCTTCGGGCTTGAGGTAGGTGGCGAGCCGGGCGTTGAAGCGCTCGAGATCTTCGGCGAGATCTACCGGCGGATGCATGTCCGCCGAAATCAGCGGCGACTCGTCGAGGGCGCCCGGCACCACGCCGGGGTCAACAACAGGAACGGGCGGAGCGGCCGGGGACGGCGTTGGTGACGAGGTTGACATAAGCGGCGGCGCCGTCAAGCTTCACCCCGTGCGCATGATGCCTAGGGCTGGCTGCGGTTGAGGATTTCCAGGCCCACCTTGCCTTGGGCAATTTCACGCAGGGCAATCACGGTCGGCTTGTCGCGGCCCGGATCGACTTGCGGGGTGCTGCCCAGCGTAAGCTGGCGGGCGCGATAGGTGGCCGCCAGGGTGAGCTGAAATCGGTTGGGAATGAGCTTGATGCAATCGTCAATGGTGACACGGGCCATGGGGTTCAGTCCTGATCAAGAAAGCGGAATACGTCGGGGAAGCGGGCGCGCTGACGCGGGAAACGCAGACGCGAAGCACACACGGCGGCCTTGAGCTCGCCGAGCGCCACATCCAAGTCATTGTTGATTATAACAAAATCGAACTCATCTACGTGACGCATTTCGCCATAGGCAGCGGCCACCCGCCGCGCTATGACATCTTCACTGTCGGACCCGCGGGCGCGCAGCCTTCGCTCCAGTTCGGCAATCGACGGCGGCAGGACGAAAATGCTCACGGCCTCGGGAAACTGCCGGCGCATCTGCTGTGCTCCTTGCCAGTCGATCTCCAGCAGGATGTCGCGGCCTTCCTGCATGCGCTGCTCGAGCCAGCTGCGCGAGGTGCCATAAAAATTGCCATGCACTTCGGCCCATTCCGCAAACTCGCCGCGTTCGCGCATGGCCAGAAATCGCTGCGCGTCAATGAAGTGGTATTCGCGGCCGTCATGCTCGCCGGGGCGGGGGGGCCGGGTGGTGTAGGAAATCGAATGCTGCACGTTCGGATCTACCGCCAGCAGGCGGCTGACCAGCGTGGTCTTGCCGGCGCCGGAAGGCGCCGCGACGATAAACAGGGTACCGGAGGTCATGGTCTTGAGGGCTTGAGTTAGGTCAATCCTGCGCGAACGCAGCGTGTATTAGTATACGCGGCCCATGCCCCGAAGCGTTCGGCCGCTGTCTTTCTGCCTCTCCGCGTTGTCGCGGGACTTTTCCACTCGCAAGGAGTTTTCATGAGTCGCACCATCCGCGCCACCGCATTTTCCGTGCTTGTTTCCGCCGCCTTCATTCTTCCCGCCCATGCCCAGGTCACCGTCAAGGACCCCTGGGTACGCGCCACCGTCTCGCAGCAAAAGGCCACTGGAGCCTTCATGCAGATCACCTCGGCGCAGGACGCGCGCCTCGTCGAAGCCAAATCGCCGGTCGCCGGCATCATCGAAATCCACGAGATGGCGATGGAGAAGGATGTGATGAAAATGCGCGCCCTGCCCAACGGACTCGATCTTCCGGCCGGCAAGACGGTCGAACTCAAGTCCGGCGGCTATCACGTCATGCTGATGGACCTGAAGCAGCAGATGAAGGAAGGCGATACGGTGCCGCTGACGCTGGTGATCGAAGGCAAGGACAAGAAACGCAGCACGGTCGAGCTCAAGGCGCCGGTCAAACCCCTGGTGAATGCAAGCAAGCCGGCAGCCGAACATAAGCATTCGCATTGAGCGACCGCAATAAGGCGATGAAGCACTCGCCGGCCGGCGAGTGCGATGCAGCGGGCGAAGCTACTCCAGGTTCTGCACCTGCTCCCGCATCTGCTCGATCAGCAGCTTCAGTTCCAGCGCGATCGCGGTGACTTCTCCCGAGACCGACTTCGAGGCCAGGGTATTGGCCTCGCGGTTGAGTTCCTGCATCAGGAAATCGAGTCGCTTGCCGACCGCTCCGCCCTTCTTCAGCACGCGCTCGAGTTCGTCCATGTGGGTGACCAGCCGCGCGATTTCCTCGGCGACGTCTATCTTGGCGGCAAACACGCCGACTTCCTGGCGGATGCGCTCCTCGTCGAGATTTGCCACCGCCTCGCGCAGCTTGGTCGCCAGACGCTCGCGATAGGCTTCCAGCGCGGCCGGCAGCAGCGGCAGGGCGGCGCTCACCTGCTCGCGCATGCGTGCGGCGCGTTCGCGCAGCACGTCGGCGAGTTTGGCGCCCTCGCGTTCGCGCGTGGCGACGAAATCATCGAGCAGCGTGACAAACAGCTCCTGTGCCGCTGCCTGCAACTGTTCGTTGCTCAGCGAGTCGTCGCCCAGCACGCCGGGCCAGCGCAGCACTTCGGCCACCGACAGCGGCGCGGCCTGGGGCAGGGCGCTGCGCACGGCGCTGTCGAGCTTGCCCAATTCCGCCAGCAGCGCCGGATCGGGCCTGCGCTCGCGTGCCGCCGCCCCTTGCGCCGGTTGCGGCTGCAAATAGCCGCGGCATTCGATCTTGCCGCGACCGATGCGCCCGGCAATCTTCTCGCGCAGCGCCATTTCAAGGAAGCGCAGGTCTTCGCTGAGGCGGAAGCTGATATCCAGATAGCGCGAATTGACGCTCTTGATCTCGAGGTTCATCACCGCGCTGCCGAGGTCACGGCTGGCAGCGGCATATCCGGTCATGCTGTAGATCATGGTTTTGGGGTCTCCGTTCCCGTTTCCCAGGCACAGCCTCAAAGCAGTTGTTTACAGCGGGGAGGCGAACAAGGAAAATCAGGGCAGTATATCAACCTGTTCCAATTCTCCGACCCTTGAGCGCCCAGAACAATCACGCACTGCCGCCCGGCTACGAACTGGAAGGCTATCGCATCGAGCGACAGCTTTCGGTCGGCGGCTTCTCGATCGTCTATCTGGCGCACGATTCCGCCGGGACGCCGGTGGCGATCAAGGAATACCTGCCCAACGCCCTGGCCTTGCGCGGCGAGGGGGAGATTGTGCCGACGATTCCGCCGCAGTTCCAGGCGGATTTCAACCATGGCCTCAAGCTGTTCTTCGAGGAGGGGCGGGCGCTCACCGGGCTCGATCACCCGAATGTGGTGCGCGTGCTGAATTTCTTCCGCGCCAACGAGACCGTCTATCTGGTGATGCGCTACGAGGTCGGACGCACCTTGCGCGACCATATTCGCCAGCATCGCGGCAAGTTGGGCGAGGCGTTCATGCGCCGCATGTTCAGCGGCGTGCTCGATGGCCTCGGCGAAGTCCATGGCCGCGGTCTGCTGCATCTGGACATCAAACCGGCCAACATCTGGCTGCGCAATGACGACAGCCCGGTGCTGCTGGATTTCGGCGCCGCGCGCTACGCCATGGATATCGGCCCGCCCGAGCCGCGGGCGATGTACACGCCCGGCTATGCGGCGCCGGAGCAGTATCACGGCAGGTTCACCCTGGGGCCGTGGACCGATATCTACGCCGTCGGCGCCTGCATGTATGCCGCTCTGGCCGGCGGCGCTCCGCAGGCGGCCGACGAGCGGATGGTCGATGATCAGCTGCTGCCCGCCCGCCAGCGCTGGGGTTCCGACTACTCGCCGCGCCTCCTGGCGACCATCGACGAATGTCTGCGCCTCGAGCCGACGCGACGGCCGCAGCACGCCCGTGCCCTGCAGGCGTCGCTCAATGCCGATCAGCCAGGAGACAAACCGCCGGGTTCGTGGCTTTCCCGCCTCGGTCTGCGGGGCTGGTAATGAGCTATACGATTGCGCAGGAGACCCGCATCGGCGGGCGCGAGATCAATCAGGATCGCGTTGCCTGGCTGGCAACCGCGGATGTCGTGCTGATGGTGGTCGCCGACGGCATGGGCGGCCATCTGCAAGGCGAAGTCGCGGCACAGATCGCCGTCGATACCGTGACCGGACATTTTCGCAACGAAGCAAAGCCGCGCCTGGCCGACCCGGCGCGTTTTCTCGCCACGGCGCTGCAGCAGGCCCACCAGACCATCGTCCACTACGCCGCCGACTGCCGCATTCCGCTGCACGCCGCACCGCGCACCACCTGCATCGCCTGCGTGGTGCAGGACGGCGAGGCCACCTGGGCGCATGCCGGCGATTCGCGGCTGTACCTGATCCACGGCCAGCCCGAAGGACCGGTCCGCGTCGCCCAGACCCGCGACCATAGCGTCGTTCAGCGCATGATCGACGAAGGAAGTCTGAGCGATGCCGAAGCCGCGACCCATCCGCTGCGCAACCGCGTATTCAGTTGCCTGGGCGGCGACGAGGCGCCGCAGATCGAAGTTTCGCGCCCGGTTCCGCTGCACGATGGCGACCTGATCGCCCTATGCACCGATGGCACATGGTCGCCGCTGGGCGAGACGCTGGTCACCGAACTCGGCCGTGCACCGCTCAACCGGAGCGTGCCGCATCTACTCGATGCCGCCGAGCGCGCTGCCGGTCCCGAGGCCGACAACCTGACCCTGATCGCCATGCGCTGGCAAGCACCCGATCCCGATCAACACACTCTCGACATGAATCCGGATGTGCAGCCGGCGCAGGTGGTCGCAGCGATCAGCGATGCGGAAATCGAGCACGCCATTGCCGAGATTCGCCGGCGCATTCCGCACAACCCCAACGGAGCATCCTGATGAATCGCCCGACACAACGCACCGACCGCAGCGCAACCCAGTTGCGCAAGCTCACGATCACCCGCAACTACACGTGCCACGCGGAAGGCAGCGTACTGGTCGAGTTCGGCGCCACCAAGGTGTTGTGCACCGCCAGCGTCGAGGAAACGGTGCCCGGCTTCCTGCGCGGCACGGGCGGCGGCTGGGTCACCGCCGAATACGGCATGCTGCCGCGCGCCACCAACACGCGCATGGCGCGTGAAGCGGCGAAGGGCAAGCAGACCGGCCGTACCCAGGAAATCCAGCGCCTGATCGGCCGCTCCCTGCGCGCGGTCACCGATATGGCGGCGCTCGGCGAACGCCAGATCACGCTCGATTGCGACGTGCTGCAGGCCGACGGCGGTACGCGCTGCGCGTCGATCACCGGCGCCTGCGTGGCCCTGCACGATGCCTTGTCCAAGCTGGTCGCCGGCGGCAAGCTGACCACCCATCCGATGCGCGAACTGGTCGGCGCCGTCTCGGTCGGCATCGTCGAAGGCATCCCGGTGCTCGATCTCGACTACGCCGAGGATTCGGCCTGCGACACCGACATGAACGTGGTGATGACAGCCGGGGGCGGCATTATCGAAGTGCAGGGCACGGCGGAAGGAGCGCCCTTCTCGCGCGCCGAACTCGATTCGCTGCTGGAACTCGCCGCAGTCGGCATCGGCGACATCGTGAAGGCGCAACAGTCGGCGCTGGAGGCACGGTGAAAATGACGGCCATTCCCCCGACCCCCTGCCCACGGCAGCGGGTGATCCAGGTTCAGTCACTGGCGTGGCTTCCGCCTGTCGGCGTGCCGCCTTCTTGCGGCGGCCCGGCGGAGGCGGCATGAAAAAGCTCGTCCTCGCCTCCGGCAATGCCGGCAAGCTGCGCGAATTCGGCCAGCTGCTGGCGCCCTTCGATTTCGAGGTGCTGCCGCAATCGGCCTTCAATGTGCCGGAGGCCGACGAACCGCACATCACCTTCGTCGAGAACGCCATCGCCAAGGCGCGCCATGCCGCGCGGCTGACCGGCCTGCCGGCGCTGGCTGACGATTCGGGCCTGTGTGTCGCGGCGCTGGGCGGCGCGCCCGGAGTATTCTCCGCGCGCTACGGCGGCGAACCGAAATCGGATGCGAAGAACAACGCCAAGCTGCTGGCCGATCTGGTCGGCATCGGCGACCGTCGCGCGCACTATGTCGCGGTGCTGGTGCTGATGCGCCATGCCGACGATCCGCAGCCCGTCGTCACCGAAGGCGAATGGCACGGCGAGATCATCGACACGCCGCGCGGCGCCGGCGGCTTCGGCTACGACCCCTACTTCCTGGTGCCGGACACCGGCCTCACCGCGGCCGAACTGCCGCACGAGGAAAAGAACCGCCGCTCGCATCGCGGCAAGGCCCTGGCGCACCTCATCGAGCGCCTGCGGCTGGGCATGTGATCCCGATCATTCCGGTCGCCGCCGCATCGCCGGCGCCGACTGTTGGCGATGGGTCCGGGCTGGCGGCGCCGCCGCCGCTGGCACTGTACGTGCACTGGCCGTGGTGCGTGAAGAAGTGCCCCTACTGCGACTTCAACTCGCACGAGGCCCGCACCGCGGTCGACGAGCCGGCCTACCTCGCTGCGCTGATCGCCGATCTCGAAGCCGCCCTGCCGCAGATCTGGAACCGGCCGGTGATCAGCATCTTCATCGGCGGCGGCACGCCGAGCCTGATGCGCGCCGAAACTGCCGACGCGCTGCTCGCCGCGATCCGCATGCGCCTGCCGCTGCATCCCGGCGCCGAGGTCACGCTCGAAGCAAATCCCGGCACCGCCGAGGCGGCGAAGTTCGCCGGCTTTCGCGATGCCGGAGTGAATCGGCTCTCGATCGGCGTGCAGAGTTTCAACGACGCCAAGCTGCAGGCGCTGGGCCGCATCCACGACAGCGCCGAGGCGCGGCGCGCCATCGACATGGCCCTGAAGAACTTCGAGCGCGTCAATCTCGACCTCATGTACGCGCTGCCGCAGCAGACGCTGGCGGAAGCCGGGCGCGACATCGCGATCGCGACCGGCACCGGCGTCGGCCACATCTCGGCCTATCACCTGACGCTGGAACCGAACACGCCGTTTCACCACGCGCCGCCGCCGCTGCCCGACGACGATCTGGCTGCGGACATGCAGGAAATGGTCGAGGAGAAGCTGAGTTCGGCCGGTTTTGCGCAATACGAGACATCCGCCTTCGCCAAACCCGAACAGCGCTGCCGGCACAACCTCAACTACTGGACCTTCGGCGACTACCTTGGCATCGGCGCCGGCGCGCACAGCAAGCTGTCGAGCCACCAGTCGATCTGGCGCGAGGCGCGCCACCGCAGTCCGCGCGCCTACATCGAAGGCGCGGCACGCGGCGAATTCGTCAGCACGCGCCAGACTGTCGCCCGCGCCGACCTGCCCGGCGAGTTCATGATGAATGCGCTGCGCCTCAACGAAGGCTTCCCGCCGCGCCTGTTTACCGAGCGCACCGGACTGCCGCTCGCAGCGATCGAAGAGTCGGTGCTGGCGGCACGGCGCGAAGGGCTGCTGGAAACCGCGGACGGGCATATCCGCCCCACGGCGCGCGGGCGGCGCTTCCTCAACAGGTTGCTGGCCGGGTTTCTCGACTAGTCCCGGTGCGCAAGATCGCCGGGATCAGGGCTTGAGGTAGGCGAAGCCGCCGCGAGCCTGCAGCTTGGCTATTTCCGCGACGCCGGACGGCACGAACTGGGCTTCGGGAATGAACTGCTTGCGATCCAGCTTGCGGCTCTTCAGCGTGATTTCGCAGACGTCGAAAGTCACTCCGCGTTCCTTGAGGCCCTCGACCGCCACGTTGTAGGGGTTCCCGTTCTTGTCCCGCGCGCCTTCCATCAGAAAATCGACGCCCAGCGCGTGCGTCACGACGACGATCTTCGCCTCCGGGTTCACGTCCAGATGGTTGCCGACATTGCGCAAGGCCGCTGTGGCACTGGATGAATCGTTGATGTGATAAACGACCTTGTCGGGGTACACGTTGCCGGCCAGGTCGGCCTGGGTCGCGCAACCAGCCAGGACAAATACGCTCGCTGCAATCCATGCCGCCAGGCGGCCTGCCATCTTGCTCATGTCTGCTCCTCCGTCGGGTTTTGGCGTCGCTACACGCCTGATATTTTTTTACAGCGGATGAACGCTACGCCAATTGAAGGCCGATCACAAGCCTGCCCGCAGCGAGCGTGTTGCCGGTCCTAGTGCTCCTTGCCGTCGATCCTCGGCTGCGCCAGAAGAGGAATCAGGCGCCAGGCCAGGATCGAAAATGCGGTCAGCCAGCCGCAGGCGGCGAGAACCAGCCAGAGGGCGTAGCCGGCCGGATAGAGCTGCGGCGCGACGACCCGCAGCACGAAGGCGGCCATCATGATCCAGAGCACCAGCTTGTCGATCTTCTCGAACACGACTTTCCGGCCCGTGTGGCCCTTGCCGATGCGGATCAGCATCGCCGGAATGATCAGGCCCATGACGCCCAGCGTGAAAATATGCACCGAGACCGAACCGACCCAGGCCGGCGGGGCGACCCGGTCGAGGAACTCGACCAGCAATTGCAGCATGATCGCACCGTAGCCCAGATACATGATGCCGAGATCGAGCCGGCGCATCGCCAGCTGCGGCTTCCAGAACATGAACCGGCCGGCCAGCAGCAGCGCCAGCAGCAGCGAAAGCCATGCCGCGAGCAGCGGCGGCATCAGGCCGGCGCCGACCAGCGCGACGCCGAGCAGCTTGATGCTGCGGTCCAGCGCCGCGTTGCGCAGGATGTCCACCTGGAAAATGCCCTTCATGAACTGGGTCAGGGTGCGCTCCAGCATGACCAGAAACGCGACGCGGAAAAGGCCGGTGGCCATCACGATGCCGACCTGGAAATACTCGACGCTCAGCATCAGTTGCTTGGCGACAAGGAAGGCTGGCAGGATCAGCAGAAAGAAATAGTTGTCCCGATAGCTGTCGTCCCTGCGGTAGCGAACCAGCGTCCACACGATCATGCCGACGACAGCCGCGAGGAACAGCGTGTTCGATATCTGGAACAGGAAGGCGGGCCAGCGCCCGCCGAACCACATCCCGATTCGTTCGAACAGCCAGGCCGCGACGAGGAAGATCAGCGGCGCGCCGTGATAGCCGCGAACCTGTACCCAGTTCTTGGTCGAGGTCAGCAGGAAGCCGCCCAGCACGGCCCAGCCGAAGCCGAAGAACATCTCGTGGGCATGCCATTGCACGGCGGCAAACGCAGCATTCGGTGCGGGCAGGGCGCCGAGAAAAATCAGCACCCAGAGCAGCGGCAGGCTGAGTCCCGAGAGGCAGGCCAGGGCAAAAAATGGCCGGAAGCCTACCAGCCAGAGCGGATGCGATGACAGCTTCATTGCCGTGTTAGGCCGCAGTCCTGACGCAATTGCGGCCTGCCGCCTTCGCCTGATAGAGCGCGGCGTCGGCGCGTGCCAGCAGCGCGTCGACCGTGGCATCGTCGGCACTGCTCGTCGCGGCGCCGATGCTGACAGTGCACCAGGGTTGCACGCCGGCGTCCGCAATCCTAGCGCGAATCCGCTCGGCCACGATCCGTGCGTCTTCGAGCGAGGTCTCCGGCAGCAGGGCGATGAATTCCTCGCCGCCGAAGCGCCCGAAGCGGTCCGGGCGCCGCAGCACGGCGGTGACGTGACCGACGAATTCGACCAGCACGTGATCGCCTGCCAGATGGCCGTAGCTGTCGTTGACCGACTTGAAGTGGTCCAGGTCCATCATCAGCAGCGACATCACGTGATTCTTGCGCTGGCAGCGCTCGAGTTCCCTCTCGCAGGCGTCGATCAGGGCGCGGCGCGTCAGGGCGCCCGTCAGCGAATCATGGCTGGCCAGATGCTCGAATTCGGCGCGCAGCTTGTCGGTCGCCATCAGCACCACGCCGATGGTGACCATCAGCATGCTGAAGGTATAGGTGGTGATGTAGGCGGTCTGCAGCGGCGAGAGGTTGAACAGCGTGGCATCGGCCGGCATGTCGAGGGCGGAGACGAAGCGCAAGGCCTGGGCGCCGGCCTGAATCAGCAGGGCGGCGGCGGTCAGGTAGGTGGCGACGCCGGCGGGGCCATGGCGCAACAGCAGTCGCGCATGGCTGGCCGAAAGCGCGGTCAGGAGAGCGGAAACCACCAGCAGGCGAATTCCGTATTGCGGCTCGACATGGGTGTACCAGAGGAGCACCGGTGCGGAGGCAAGGATCAGGCCGCTCCAGAGCCGGATCGACCGCGGCACGCCGAAGAAGCGCTGGCTGCCGAAGTAGAACAGGGCCATTCCGGCGAGCAGGACCAGGTTGGCGACCACCATGGAGAAGAAATCCGGGATCGCACTGCGTGCGCCGAGCAGGAGAATCGCAACAAAGATGATGGCCGGCGCGGCCGTCCACTCGGTCAGGCCCTTGATCGTCGGCGGAAAGCTGCGGCGCAGGAAAAACAGCACCACCGACATCAGCGCTCCCATCAGTCCGGCCAGCAGATAGATGGTGCGCGGGTCGAGGCTCAGCATGATCATGGCTTGCGGCGGAAGACCAGATCCCAGACGCCGTGGCCCAGCTTCAAGCCGCGGCTTTCGAACTTGGTCTGCGGCCGGTAGGGCGGGCGCGGCGTGAAGCCGTTTGCCATGTTGATCAGCAGCGGCTCACTGGACAGCACCTCGAGCATCTGGCTGGCATAGTCTTCCCAGTCGGTCGCACAGTGCAGGTAGCCGTTGGGCATGAGCCGGCTTGTCAGCAGTCCGACGAACTCGGGCTGGATCAGGCGGCGCTTCTGCTGGCGCTTTTTCGGCCAGGGGTCGGGAAAGAAGATGTGGATGCCGGCCAGCGATTCCGGCGCGATCATGTCGCGCACCACCTCGACGGCATCGTGCTGGATCACGCGCAGGTTGGAAAGTCCGCGCGCGGCGATTTCCTTCAGCAGGCTGCCGACGCCCGGCGTGTGCACCTCGATGCCGAGGTAGTCGTTCTGAGGATGTTCGGCGGCGATGGTCGCCGTTGTCTCGCCCATGCCGCAGCCGATTTCGAGGATGCGCGGCGCGTGGCGTCCGAAGACGGCGTCGAAATCGAGCGCCGCCGGTTGATACGGGATGCCCCAGCGCGGCATGCCTTCTTCGTGGAAGCGCCGCTGCGCATCCGAGACGCGTCCCTGGCGCAGGACGAAGCTGCGGATGTGGCTGGCGCGGCGCAGCGCGGCGGCCTCGTCGTCGCTGCCGCTCATTGGGAGGAGTTGGCAGGAGTCGGCGCCGGCGGTGCGGCGATTGCGGGCGCAGCGGCTTCCGTCAGCAGCTTGCCGAACTCGTAACGCGGCCGGGTGAGCGCGGCGGGCAGGGTGGCACAGGCGTCCTCCAGGCTGACGCCGCCCAGCGAAGGCTGGATGCTCTCGTTGAGGTTCAGGGCCCGCACCAGATCCTGCCAGCGGGCTTCATCCGCTCGAGGGCCGAAGTAGTAGCGGGCAAGATCCTGCGCCATGGCGTCGATGGTTCCGGCCTGCGCCGCATGCCAGGCCGCGTAGGCATCCTGCACCGGCGCCGAATGTTCGGGCAGATCGAGGCAGGCCGCTGCCAGCATTGAAAGGCCATGTGCCAGGCCGAACAGACGCTGGCGGATAAGTATTTCCGGCTGGTCGAGCGCATAGCCCATGCGCCGGGGCATGACCTCCAGCGCGGGCGCGGCCGTCGCCGCCGTCGCGGCAGGACTCTCCGGTGCCGGCACGTCGTCGGCCTGCGCCGATCCCAGCAGCGTGCCGAACAGGAGACAGGCAAGAATGCGCTTCACTTGCTGTCGTGGCCGCCGCTTTGGCCAATGAGTCCGCCGCCGGGCGAGCTGGGCGTCGCCGCATAATATTTCTTCGGCATGCGGCCGGCGCGGAAGGCTTCGCGGCCGGCCTCGACCGCCTTCTTCATGGCGCCGGCCATCAGCACGGGATCCTGCGCGCCGGCGATCGCCGTATTCATCAGCACGCCGTCGCAACCGAGTTCCATGGCAATCGCCGCATCCGAGGCCGTGCCGACGCCGGCATCGACCAGCACCGGAACCTTCGCCTGCTCGATGATCAGCTTGAGGTTCCAGGGATTCAGGATGCCCATGCCGGAACCGATCAGCGAAGCCAGCGGCATGATCGCGACGCAGCCGATGTCTTCCAGCATGCGCGCCTGGATCGGATCGTCCGCGCAATACACCATGACCTGGAAACCGTCCTTGACCAGCGTCGCGGCGGCCTTGAGCGTCTCCGGCATGTTGGGGAACAGGGTCTGCGGATCGCCCAAGACCTCGAGCTTGACCAGCGCATGGCCGTCGAGCAGTTCGCGCGCCAGGCGCAGGGTGCGCACCGCGTCGTCCGCGGTGTAGCAGCCGGCGGTGTTGGGCAGGATGGTGAATTGCGAGGGCGGCAGCACTTCCAGCAGCGAGGGCTGGCCCGGCTCCTGGCCGATGTTGGTGCGGCGGATGGCGACCGTGATGATCTCGGCGCCCGAGGCGTCGATCGCGGCGCGCGTCTGCGCGAAGTCCTTGTACTTGCCGGTGCCGACCAGCAGGCGCGAGTGGTAGGCCTTGCCGGCGATGACGAGAGAATCTGGGTTCATGGCTTTGCTTCCTGAAAAAACTCAGCCGCCGCCGACGGCGACGACGATTTCGATGCGGTCGCCCGCGGCGAGCAGCGTTTCCGCATGGCGGCTCTTCGCCACGATCTCGCCGTTTCTCTCCACCGCGACACGCTTGCCCTCGAGACCGCGCGCTGCGAGCAGTTCAGCGACGGTCAGGGGTGCCGGCAGGCTCTGCGCCTCGCCGTTGAGGATGATGTCCATG
>DAIOGL010000011.1:8215-20429 GCA_036745235.1 Sulfuritalea sp. | reverse complement strand
TTGATCAACAATTCCACGGATCCGGATGCGGCCGCGTTCTCGGCCGTCGCCCGCGGCGCCAGCCTGTTCATCGTCAAACGCGACGGCGGCGCCTTCGCGGCGAACTACGGCTACATCCAGGCGGCCGCCGGCAGCGTCGTCGAGTCCGTGGCCAAGCCGGTGGAACTGCATGTGTCCAGTTCCACGGTCGTGGCCGGCGAGAACTGGGTGTTGAAGCTGACCTCCGGCACCACGGTCACCACCTACAGCGTCGTGGCCTCCGCGTCCGGTCTCCAGAACGCGCTGGAAGGCCTCGCCGCGAAGGTGAATGCCGACGCGGCCGGCCTCTACACGGCGGATGCCGTCGCCGACGGGATCAGGATCTTCCGCAGCGGCGACGCGGCCTTCACGGCGAGTCTGTCGGTGGCGCCGGCTGGCATCCCGGCGGTCGACCCGGCGATGGCGCGCACGGCCACGGTGGCGCTGGTCGGCAACCCGGTCACCGGCGAGGTCTGGACGCTGACGCTGGCCGACCGGACCTACGCGGTGCTCGTCACGGGGTCGATGACGTCGCTGGCCGACGTCGCCCAGGAACTGGCGGTCCTCGTCAATGCCGACAACACGCATGCGGCCGCCTACACGGCCACCCATGAAGATGCCACCCTCATCATCGTCAATCGCAGCGGGACCGCGTTCGCCCCGGCCGTTGCGGTGACGCCGGCGACGCCGCGCACAGTCGGCGCCGGCCTCACGGTGACCCGGGTCGATCTTTCCGGCTTCCCGCTCGCCGGCGAAGAATGGACGGTGACGCTGGGCGGCCGCGACTACACGGTCGTCGTCGGCGGCACGACGAACACCCTGGCCGAGATTGCCGCCGCGCTGGCCGGCGTCATCCGCGCCGACAACACGCTCGAGGGCCTGGTCGCCCGCTTCGCCGGCATCATCGATGCGCGCGCCGATTTCGCCGCGCAGGCCGTCGGCACCGACCTCGTCATTACGCCCGCCAGCGGATCGATCACGGCGAAGCTGAAGAACGGCGCCGGCGTCGTCGTGACCCAGGCCGGCGCCGCCGCGACGACCATAACGCTGCACTTCGCCGGCGCGACCCTGGTGCACGGCGAGGAATGGACGGTCGAGATCGACAAGGCCGGCGCGGCGACCAGCGTGAAGGCTGTCGCCTTCGACCGCTACACGGCCGCGGCCGAAGGTTCCGGCCTGATGATCCTCGATTTCGCGCTCGGCACCATCGTGCCGCGCATGGCAATCAAACCGGTAAGCGGCTACCTGATCGACGGCGCCGTGCCGGCGTTCATCGGCCTGTTCGACAGCACTCCGACCGCCGGCCACATCTGGCACGTGACCCTGTCCGGGCCGAATGCCGTCACCCAGGTCTTCAGCGTGACCATCGGCGCGACCTACTTCGGCTCGATCGTCGCCGACACGCAGGAACACATCGCCGAGATCTTCGCGCGGACGATCACGGCCACCGGGCCGGCGGCGCTGACGGCAGTGGCCGAGGGCAAGGAACTCGCGGTCGTTGCCCGCGACGGCTCGTCCTGGACGGCGTCCTTCGCCATCTCGCTGGTTCCGGGGACGCTGGAGTCGAGCGCGATCGCCGACAGTGCCGGCGCCACCACCGTGACCCTGACCGGCCAGCCGCACCCGCGCGAAATCTGGACGCTGACCGTCGACGGCAATCGCTTCGATCTTTCGATCGGCGAAACCTACAGCGTCGGCACCGCCTCCGTGGTCGCCGACACGCTGGAGGCGCTGGTCACGGTCTTCGCCGATCGCATTGGCGCCCTGAGCGGCTTCCACGCCGTGGTGTCCGGCAACGCGCTGGTGATCGTCAAGCGCAGCGGCAGCGGCTTCGCTCCGTTCGTGACGAGCTTCCGCTTCACGCCGGCGGTCGATGGCACGGCCGACCTCTACGACGCCAACGCGGCGGCCGGCGGAGCCCGGTCCGTCAAGCTGATCGGCACGCCGGTGAGCGGCGAGAAGTGGACCGTCACGCTGACCCCGACCGGCGGATCTGCGGCGGCATTCAGCTACTACGCGGTCCAGGACGACACGCTCGCCGGCATCGCCAGGGCGCTGGCCGATCTCGTCAATAATGCGGCCGCCGGCTACGTCGCGTCGATCGAGGGCGATCGGCTGGTGGTGGTGAAGACCACGGCCATCGGCTTCGCTGCCGCGATCGCCGTCACGCCGGCCGACGACCGCGCCGGCAGCACCAACCAGGAACTGGTCGCGAGCGCGACGGCGCCTTATGCGTGGTCGTCGATCCTGGCCGGCTCGGCGTCGGCGGGCGAGATCTGGCGCGTCACGGCGGGTGCCAACTACGATTACACGGTCGTCGCGGGCGACACGACGGCCGACATCGCGGCGGCGCTGGCGAAGAAGATCAACGACGCCGCGACCAGCTTCTCCGCGATTGCCGACGACCGCACGCTGATCATCATCGATTCGACGCGTACCGCGGCGGCGCCGACCTACTACGTGAAGCCCGCGAGCGGCGCCTATGCCGCCGATCCGCGCTTCGCCGCCTCGGGGACGACCCTGCATTCGGCGACGGCGGCAGTGACGCTGACGCCGTCCGGCACCCTGGCGGCCGGGCAGGCCTACACGCTGCTGCTGCGCGTCGGCGAGTCCGCGACGCAGTATGCCTACGTGACCGTGACGGGCGACACGGCGGTCGAAGTCGCCAAGGCGCTGGCCGCCGCGGTCAATGTCAATGCGCCGGACGACTTCATCGCCATGAACGTGGGCGCCAAGCTGTTGATCGTCAATCGTGCCGGCACCGGCTTCAGCCTCGCCAACGCAGCCGACAATGCCGCGGCGGGAGCGGCCTCGGTGGTGGATCTGCTCGCAACCACGCTGTTCGCGGGCGAGGTGTGGACCATCATCCTCGACGATTCGACCTTCACCACCACGCATACGCACGTTGTCCAGGCGGGCGAGACGCTGGCCGATGTGGCGCGCGAGCTCAGCAACAGCATCGTTACCAACGGCACCGTCACCTTCACCGCGACGTCGAAGGGCTCGAAGATCTTCATCACCGACATCGCGGGCACGGCCTTCACGACGACCGTCGACGTCACGCCGGTCGGACAGGTTTCGATCATCGAGACCCGCAAGTTCAACGTGCCGGAGGCGGGCAACCAGTACTTCTACCGGCCGGTCAACCTGAACACCCGGGTCGACGAGGCGGACCAGGTCGATACCCTCAACGTCTTCAACGGCGGCAGCCCTGCCGACGACCAGGGCGTCCTGACGGCGGATCACCTCACCGGCCTCGGCATGGGCGGCGACACCGTGATCGCCGGCCGCACGCTGCCGGGCGGCATCATCTACAGCGACCTCGAAGTCCTCAACATCGAACTCGGCAGCGGCAACGACACCTTCACCATCCTGTCGACGCACACCGGGGTCACCAATGTTTCCAGCGGCGCCGGCAACGATGCCATCTATGTCCAGTCGATCGCCGGCCACACCACCATTGATGCCGGCGCGGGCGACGACACGGTGCGGGTCGGCAGCGCGGCCGCGCCGAACCTGGTCACGCCGCCGGCGAACCAGCTCGAAGCCATCAACGCGCTGCTGACGATCATCGGCGGCGCAGGCAACGACACCCTGTATGTCGACGACAGCGCCGAAAACGACAGCAGCGCCGGCACCCTGACCGGATCGACGCTGACCGGCCTCGGCATGCCGTCGGTCTCCGAAGTGCAGACGATCTACGTCAAGGCCGCCGCCGGCGTCTATACCCTGCGCATCGCCGACAAGGCGATCGATTCGAGGACGGCGACGACGACGCTGGTCGAGCTGAGCGGCACGCCGATCAACGGGGATTCCTGGACCATCGCCATCGACGGCGTGCATCTCTACACGGTGGTCGTGAATACCTCCGGCGGCCCGGCCACCGTGGCCGACATCGCCACCGCGCTCGCCACCCAGATCAACGGCACCAACGGCTTCACGGCGGCGGCCGACGGCTCGATCCTCGTCATCGTCAATGCCGCCGGCACCGGCTTCCAGGCGGCCCTGCGGATCGTCACCAGCGCGACCGTCCCCACCGCCGGCGCCGACGAGGTCCGCGGCGCCACCACGGCGGCGGTGCTGTCGGGCACGCTGGTCGCGGGCGACACCTGGCGCTTCACGGTCTCCGGCCGCACTTACAACCTGCCGGTCGGCGGCGGCGACACGCTGGCGACGCTGGCGGTCGCGCTCGCCGCGGCGATCAATGCGGACGCGGCGCTCCCCAACTACCTGGCAATCGTGGTCGGCAACACCGTGGTCGTGGTCGATCGCGCCGCGCTGCCGAGCCGGCCGGCGATCAGCCTGAGCATCGCGCTCGCCGGCGGCGGTACCGGCAGCTCGATTCCCGTCGATGCCGGCACGGCGACCTCCGTCGCCCTGGCACTCGCCGGCACGCCGGTGGCGGGCGAGCGGTGGTACCTCACGATCGGCGGCGTCGAATACGGCGTCACCGCAAGCGGAACGCTGGCGGACATCGCCGCGGGCCTGGCCGCCGCCATCACGGGCGCCTCGCCGACGCTGGCAGCCAGCTCCGAGGGCGCCACGCTGGTCATCGTCAACCGCTCCGGCGCTGTCTTCGCGACCGACCTCGCCGTCCAGGTCAGGGCCACGGGCGCCGCGAGCGGCCTGCCGGCCACAGCGGTCACCGCCGCGACGATCGGGCTGACCGGCCCGGCCATCGCCGGCGAGAAATGGGTGTTGAGCCTGAAAGTCGGCGCTGGCGAGACGGCGGTCAGCTACACCGCGCAGGCCGGCGACACGCTGACGCAGATTGCAGCCGGCCTGCGGCAGGCGCTCGTTGCCGCGCCCGATCCGCTGCTGGCCAATATGACGGCGACGGCGAGCGGGGCGAACCTCGGCCTGGCCGACGCGACGGCCTTCACGGCGACGCTGGCCGTGGTCCCGGCCGGCACCGCCACCACCGTCGTGCGCAATGGCGCGACGACGATGTTCGGCCTGGCCGGCACGCCGGTGACCAACGATCGCTGGATGGTCACGATCAACGGCACGCAGCACATCGTCACGGTCGGCGGCTCGATCACGACGCTGAGCCAGATCGGACTCGCGCTGGCGCAAGCCATCGAGGCCGATGCCGGGATCAACTTCACCGCGTTCTTCGCCGGCTCGACGCTGTACGTCACCGACCGCAGCGGCGCTGGCTTCACCGCCGACGCGGTGGTGGCGCTCGCCACGCCGACCAGCGGCGTCATCTCGGCGCCGGCGACCGGCAAGGCCATCGCCGTGACGCTGAGCGGCGACCCGGTGACCGGCGAGGCCTGGCGCCTGACGGTGGGCGGCACGACCTACCAGGTCCACGTCGGCGACACGCTGAGCTCGGGCGGCGTGACGATCACCGTCGATACGCCCGACGAGATCGCGCTGGCCCTGGCGACCGCGGTCAACAACGCCGCCGGCGACATCATCGCCACCAGGGTCGGGGCTACGCTGGTGCTCGTGAGCCGCTCCGCAACGACCTTCACGGCGGCGTTCGAACTCCGGCTGGTCACGCCGGCCGGCGCACCGGCCGGATCGGTGACCGTGGCGGCGGCGCCGAGCGCGACCGCGACGCTGGCCGGCGCGCCGCTGTCGGGCGACATCTGGACGATCATCCTCAACGGCACGACCTCGGTTTCCGTGACCTACGGCGAGACGGTCAATGCGGTCGTCGTGGATACCCTGGGCGAGTTCGCGGCGGCGCTGGCCTACAAGGTGAATGCGCTGGCAGCCGGCTTCCTCGCCGTCGTCGCCTCGGCCGGCGACACCGTCGCCATCGTGTCGACCGGCGGCGTCCTGAGCAATCCGTCGGCGAATGTGAATCGCGCCGGCGCCGGCACCGCCATCAATTCGCCGGCGCCGAATGCGAAGCTGCTCACCCTCACCGGCGTGCCGCTCGCCGCGTCGGTCTGGAGCGTGACGGTCGACGCTTACGTGGCCTCGGTGACCGTGGGCACGACCACCCTCGACGCCAGCACCGAAATCGTCGATACGACGGCCGAGATCGCGCTCAAGTTCGCGCAGCTGATCAATGCCCACTTCGGCGCCGCCTATGTCGCCGAGGCGTCCGGCCAGCAGGTCATGATCGTCCGCCACGACGGCACGGCGCTTGCGGTCGGCAGCATCAGCATTTCCGACGGCGGCACGGCGGGCACCACGGCGACGGCCAGCGCCGGAGCGATCAACGACGCCTGGTCGATGGCGCTGGCCGGCACGCCGGTTGCAGGCGAGGCCTGGCAAGTCAGCTTCGGCGGGCTGACCAAGTCGCTGACGGTCGCCGCCGGCATGGCTCTCGCCGACGTCGCCGCCGGCCTCGCTGCGCAAATCGATGCGGCAACCGGCTTCTCGGCCTTTGCCGACGGAACGAAGCTGATCGTGGCGAAGAACGGTGTCGCGGCGACGACGCCGGTGCTTTCGATCACGCCGTTCAACGCCATCAACCGCTGGTGGCAGCGCACGGTCACGCTGTCCGGCGCGCCGGCCGCCGGGCAGGTCTGGTCGGTCGCGATCGGCGGGCAGACCGCGAGCTATACGGTACTTGCGGCAGACCTGGTCGAAGGCGAGGCCTCGGCGCTGGCGCGGATCGCGGGCAGGCTGGCCGCCTACATCAACGACCGCAACGACGATCCGACCAGCGAGTCCGCCGAGTTCGCCGGCCTGTCCGCGGCGGCCAGCGGCGCACGCATCATCATCACGAGCTCGACCGGCGCCTTCACGCCGAGCGGAACCGGGGCGGGCACCTATGCCGTGGCCGACATGGCGACGAGCACCCGCACGGCACTGACCGACACCGTCACGGTCGCCGGCAGCGGCGGCTACACCTGGAACCTGGCCGCGGGCGACGTCTGGACCGTGACCCTGCAGGCGGCATCGGGCACGGCCGCCGACTTCAGCTACGCCGTCCAGCTGGTCGATGCCGACAACAACCCGGCGACGCCGAAGACGCTGGAGACCCTCGGCGACATCGCCGCTGGCCTCGCGGCGGCGATCAACGCGGGGACGTCGAGCAACTTCATCGCGGTCGCCGAGGGCAGTTCCCTGGTGGTGATCAATCAGGCGGGCGTCGCCTTCACGGCCAGGTTCGGCGTGACGTCGAATTCGGTCACGCCGGCCTCGACCACGCCGGTGTCGGTCCCGGTGGCCACCGCGACGTCGGCGAGCGCGACGGCGACCACCATCGGCGTCGCGCAAGGCGTGCCGGTGGCCGGCGAGGTCTGGCGCGTGACGATCGCCGCGACGAACTACGATCACACCGTGATCGCCGGCGAGACGCTGGCCCAGGTCGTCGCCGCCCTGGCACAGAAGATCACCGACACCTCCGCCGTGGATGCGGCCGGCCGCGGCGAGACGATCGTCGTGCTCGGCGCGGCCACCTTCGCCGTCCCGACCCGGATGAATGGCGCGGCCACCCCGGTGGCCATCGATGGCGGCACGATCGTCATCGGCGGCACGACGAAGGCCGGCGAAACGGTGACCGTGACGCTCGGCAGCGACACGATCACGCGAGTGGTCCGCGAGACGGTGCCGCTGGCAGAGATCGCCGCCGGCCTCGCCGCCCGCATCAACGCCGCGGGCACGTCCTTCGTGGCCAGCGTCGATGGCAACGACCTCGTCATCGTCGATACGAGCGACCCGGCGAGCGGCGCGAGCGTTTCGTTCTCGATCACCTCGGCGGGGACGACCGCCGGCCGCGCGACCAAGAGCGTGGTCTCGGCCTCGACGACGCGCTTCACGCTGGCCGGCACGTCGCGCATCGGTGAAGCGTGGCAGGTCACGATCGGCGCCGCGAACTACATCTACACGGTCGAGTCGCCCGAAGTCATCGCCGCCCTGCTGGCCGCGGACATCAGTGCCGCGGGCCACAACTACGCCACGTCCGAGGCCGGCACCATCGTCGTGGTGCCGATGACGGGCGCCTTCCCGACGGCCGCCGGCACGGTCACCGTCGCCGCGCGCAACAGCTTCGTCGCCACCGCCGCGACGGTCGCGACCGTCACGCCGGGCGCGCTCCCGGTCGAGGGCGAGACCTGGACCGTCAGGATCGGCACGACGGCCTACAGTTATGTGGTGCAGAAGGTCAATGGCGTGCTCCAGACCACCGCGCAACTCGTCGCCGCGCTCGCCGACAGGATCAACGCGGGCCGCGTTACCGGCTACACCGCCATCGGCGACGGCGGCGTCCTCGTCATCGCGCGGGCAGACAACACGGCCATCGCGGCCCCGACCTTCACCGTGACGCCGGTCGCCGGCATCACGCTCGATGCCGCGATCCCGACCGGCCGTGCGGTAACGTTCGCGCCGCTGGGCACGCCGATCGCGGGCGAGACCTGGTACGTCACGATCGCCACGGCCGGCGGCGTCTTCGCCTACGGCTACACGATCCTGGCGGGCGACGACATCGCCGACATCACCACGGCCCTCGCGGCGGCGATCAACCAGGACGGCACCGGCGGCTTCGCGGCGATGGCCCGCAACGTCGCCGGGCCCGCCTACCAGCTGTACATCGTCGATGCGGCCGGCCGCGCCTTGACGACGGGCTTCGAGATCGGCCGCCCGGACGGCACGCGGGTCGGCACGGCGGCCTTCGTCAATCCGGCGCAGACCAAGATGCTGACCCTGTCCGGCACCGCGGATGTCGGCGAGACGTGGAACGTCGCGCTGAGCTTCGGCGGCATCACGCGCTCCTACGGACATGCGGTCGTCACGACCGGAGCTCCCGCGGCGACGGAGACGCCGGCACAGATCGCGGCGGCGCTCGCAACGGCCATCAACGAGGACCTCGGCGCCGGATTCACGGCGGTCGCGGACGGGGCCACGCTCCTCGTCACGAGTCGCCTCGGCATCGACTTCACGGCACAGGGCGTGATTTCGCCGAAGGTGCGCCCGGCCGGTTCCATTGTGCTGATGTCCGGCACCGACGCGGCCGGCAAGGAACTCCTGCCGGCGATCGACCTGCGCCTGGCCGGCGGTACCCCGGTTACCGGCGCCCGCTGGACGCTGACGCTGCAGGTGGGCAGCGCCAGCTACGACTTCGAATACGGCGTCTCGACCGGCCAGTCGTGGGCGTCGATCGCCGCCGCCTTCGCCGCGCAGATCCACGCGGCCACGCTGCTTTCCGGTTCGCCGCTGGCCGGCCTGACGGCGACCGCGACCGCCGAAGGCACGCTGCTCGTGCTCGACGTCGCCGGCCGCAGTGTCGCGGGATCCCTGGCGCTGGTGCCGGTGGCCGAGGCGGCGATCGACGGCGGCAGCGCCACCACGACGATCGTCGATCTGGCCGGGACGCCGCTGCCGGGCGAAGTCTGGCGCCTGAGCATCGGCAGCCTGGCCTACGAGGTCAGGCTCGGCGACGTGGTGAACGGCGTGACCCTCGCAACGCTGCAGGACTTCGCCGCAGCGCTGGCCTGGAAGGTCGACACGGACGCCGCCGCAGCGCGCTACACGGCCATCGCCACCGGTGCCCGCATCCTGGTCGTCGACCGCCAGGGCGGCGTTTTCGAGACCAAGCTCGAAGCCGGCACCATCGCCCGCGTCGAAGGCCATGCCGACATCGTGCTCGACTATGCCCTGACCGGCGCGCAGATGCAGGATCGGCTGCGCGCCCTCTACGGCTTCACCGACCTCGTCGTCAGCGAGTCGCGCAACGCGGGCGACGTGACCTACACGGTCACCTTCGTGCTCAACGAGGCGGGCAAGGACAAGCAGCAGATCGCCTGGACCGAGACGGCGCAGACGACCGGCCTGGTGCCCAGCCCGAACGCATCGGTGGATGTGCGCACCGCCACGGTTCGCGACGGCGCCACGGTCAATGTCGGCATCAACAACGTGCAGACGGTGACCATCAATCCGAATGTCACGGGCGGTACCTTCACTTTGTGGTTCCGGATCGAGAACGAGCGCGGCGAGTTCGAACTGCACGAGACCAAACCGATCGCCTACAACGCGTCCGCCCTCGACGTCTTCAAGGCGGTGAGCACCATCCTCAACCCGAACGGCGCGACGATCGACATCGACCCGGCGTTCGACTTTGCGACCCGCACGCCGTCCAGGCCCTACACGGACAACGTGGCGGTGCGCAAGGTCGGCAGCGTGTTCATCATCACCTTCCTGGGCGCACATCGCTATCTGTCGATCCATGACGTCGATACGCGGCTGCTGACGACCCAGGAAACCGGCACCACGGCCCAGCACGAGGCGCGCGACACGGCGGTGACGCTCGGCCGCACGGCCGGATTCATCCAGGCGGATGCCGACGCACCGCGGGCCACGACGATCGATTTCGCCGGACTGGGCGTCGTCACCGGCCAGACCTGGACGGTCCGCGTCACCCTGCGCGGCATCTCCAGCACGCACAGCTACACGGTCGTCGGCGGCGACACGACGACGACCATCGCCGGCCACCTGGCCACGCTGATCAACGCCGACGCGGCCGACGTGTTCACCGCGACCGGCGACGGCGGCGTGCTGGTCGTCATCAACCGCGACGGCAGCGCCTTCAAGACCAGCCTGACGGTGGCGGGAACGAGCGTCGGCGTGCAGGCCATCGACCGGTCCACCCCGACCGAGGCGTCGGTAAGCCTCTCCGGCACGCCGGCGACAGGCGAGGTCTGGAAGATCGTGCTCAGCGACGGCGCGACGACGCCCACGACCCACAGCTACACGGTCCTCGCCAACGACAGCCTCGAAACCATCGCGGCGGCACTGGCCGCGGCGATCAACAGCGGCGCCGACGCGAACTACGCGGCGGTCGCCGAGGGCAGCGTGGTGCTGGTCATCCGCCGCGACGGCACGGCCTTCGCCGCGACGCCGCAGATCGCCGCCGCCGGGCAGCCGCAGGCGGGCGAGACCTGGACGGTGACGGTGGCGAGCGCGACCAGCGGATCGCTGACATTCAGCTACGTCGTCGGCGCCGACGAGACCCATGCATCGGTCGCCCGCGCGCTCGCCGGCGTCGTCAATCTCCAGGGCCTGCCGGAGTTCCATGCCTGGGGCGACGGCTCGGTGCTGCGGATCGAGAGCATCGCCGGCAACGTGTTCACGACGACGTTCTCCGTCACCAACGCGGCGGGCACGACCACCACGGCGCGGCCGGACGACGTCGAGGCGGGCACCGCGCGCGTCGCCACCCGCGTCGACGGCATCAACTACTACGAGATCGAGAACCTGAATGTGGCGCTCGGCGCCGGCGACGACGTGCTGAATGTGCGCGGCACCACGGCGACGACCAACGTCGGCCTGAATGGCGGCGACGACCGCGTCTACGTCTCCTCGACAGCCGACATCGCGCTCGACGCCACCACCGACTTCCTGCGCGGCCAGCTGCACGACATCAATGGCGCGCTCAACATCGATGCCGGCACGGGCCGTGCGCTGCTGATGGTCAGCGGCGAGGCCAGCACGCTGGACAACAGCGACATCGTCATCACCGACAAGCCGGCGGGCCTCGAGCCGGCCAACGCCGAAATCGCGATCCGCGGGCTCACCGGCGGCCAGGACGCCTATGGCTGGTACGACCAGGCGCAGGGCACCATCACCTACCGGGCCGACGCGGCGGGCAGCTTCGCGGACGGCGTCACGATCTCCAGCGGCTTCGGCGACGACACCGTCCGGATCGACGGAACGCTCTACCGGGCCGGCGTGCGCACCCTCACGACGCTGAACACCGGCCTCGGCGACGACACGATCTACGTGGATCTCGACGCCACTGAAGCCAACGGCGCCGACACGACCGACGGCCTCTTCGTCCTGAATACCCAGGGACCGTGGAACGACTTCCCGGCGATCAGCGACAACGATACGGTCATCGCCACCGGCACCGATGCGGCGATGGGCGGCGCCTTCGAATCGACACTGCCGCTGATCGTCCTCGGCGGCCAGGGCGACGACAGCATTACCGGCGGTACTGCCGACGACATCATCTTCGGCGACCGCGGCCGGATCGTCAGCTACGAGTACGTGGCCGGCGTCGCGACGACGACGATCGCCGAGTCGATCGGCAGCGGTGGTCCCGGCGACCTCACGGACGGCGTGATCCGTCATCCGGATCTGTACTTCAGCGTCGACCCGGCCGTCGGCGGCAACGACACGATCATCGCGGGCGAAGGCGCCAACGTCGTGATGGGCGGTTACGGCAACGACACCATCGCCACGGGCACGGGTGCCGACCTGGTACTGGGCGACAACGGCCAGATCGACTGGACCG
>DAIOGL010000011.1:5980-8115 GCA_036745235.1 Sulfuritalea sp. | reverse complement strand
GCCGGCGGTCGTGGCGACCAGCGGCGGCAGCGACGTCGTGGTCGGCGACAACGGCAGCGTGGCGTGGGATACGGCCGGTCAGCTGACGCAGTTCGGTTCGACCGAACTGGCCCTGGGCGGCAACGACGTGGTGTCGGTGGGCGACGGCAACAACGTGGTGGTCGGCGGCTTCGGCAGCGACGTGATCACCACGGGCGTCGGCACCGACGTGATCCTGAGCGACAACGGCACGGTCACCTACACGGCGGGCACCCCGCAACTGCTGAACGCGACCTCGACCGACACGACCAACGCGACGGGCGGCAACGACGTGATCGTGGCCGGCGACGGCGGCAACGTGATCCTGGCCGGCGTCGGCGCGGACACGGTGACCACGGGCACGGGTGCCGACCTGGTACTGGGCGACAACGGCCAGATCGACTGGACCGCGAGCGGGGTGTATAGCCAGTTCCAGACCACGGATCCGCTGCTGGGCGGCGACGACGTGATCCTCGCCGGCGACGGCAACAACGTGGTGCTGGGCGGCTTCGGCAGCGACGCGGTGACGACGGGCACCGGCACGGACGTGATCCTGGGCGACAACGGCGTGCTGCAATACACCGAAGTCGGCGGCGTGGCGGTGCTGACGGGAGCGCAGACGACGGACGTGATCGCGGCGACCGGAGGCGGCGACATCATAGTCGGCGGTGGCGGCACGGTGGGCGACGTGATCCTGGCCGGCGTCGGCGCGGATGTCGTGACGACGGTGGCGGCGAGCGCGAGCACGCTCCTGACGGGCACGGTGACGGCGGGCGACACCTGGACGCTGGACCTGGTGGCGGGCAGCGTCACGACCAGCGTCGGCTACGTGGCGGCGGCGGGCGCCAGCCTGGCGGACGTGGTGGCGGGGCTGGCGGCGGCGATCAACGCGGTGACCACCGACGACTACGTGGCGATCGCCGAAGGCGACACGCTGATCGTGGTCAACCAGGCCGGCACCAGCTTCACGGCGACCACCACGCAGACGCCGGCGGCGGGCCCGGCGGTGGTGGTGGCGAGCGTGCCGGCGGTCGTGGCGACCAGCGGCGGCAGCGACGTCGTGGTCGGCGACAACGGCTATGCCACATGGAATACGGCAGGGACAATCACCACGGCCGGTTCGACGCAACTGCCGTATGACCCGCTGGTGGTGGATCCGGGCGGCAACGACGTGGTGTCCGTCGGCGACGGCAACAACGTGGTGGTCGGCGGCTTCGGCAACGACACCATCACGACCGGCACGGGCAGCGACATCGTGATCGGCGACAACGGAACGATCGATGCCTCGAGCGGTACGAGCACGGTGATCTCGACGACGGATGTAGTCGACGCGACCGGCGGCAACGACGTCATCAGCGTCGGCGACGGCAACAATCTCGTGCTGGCCGGCGTCGGCGGCGACTTCGTGCTGAGCGGCAATGGTGCCGACGTCGTCGTGGGCGACAACGGCACCAGCACGCTCGATGCGCTCGGCACGGTGGTGTTCGTCACTTCGACCGATCCCTTGCTGGGCGGCAGCGACGCACTTTCCACCGGGAACGGAGCGGACGTCATGATCGGTGGCGCGGTGGATGACATCCTGACCAGCGCCGCCGGCAATGACATACTTATCGGCGACGGCGGCAGCGTGACCTACACGATGGGTGGTTTGAACGTCCAGATCGTTTCGGTCGACGTGGCCTTCGGTGGCAACGACATCCTCGACGGTGGTGCCGGCAACGACATCCTGATGGGCGGGCAAGGCGCCGACCTCCTCTACGGCACCCTGTCGGAAGACCTGCTGTTCGGTTCGAACGCGGCGGTAACGCTGTCCAACGGGATCGTCACGAGCATCCAGAGCGACATGCAGGATCTGGTGACCGAAGCCATGTTCGAGCAGTTCGCATCGGGCAAGGGCAAGGGCACCAAGACCGTAGCTGTTCCGTGGAGAGACCCGTCCGGCTATCTGGTTGCGGTGTCGAATGAACTGAGTGCCCGGACGCAGGAACAGTCCCTGCTCGCTGACGACGTATTCCGGAACATGTTCAGCCTCGGCGGATTCGGGCAATCGGGCTACCAGGGCGAAGCCAGTGCGTTCGCTATCCTGAGCACGTCCGGCACGGTGACCCCGACCACCG
>DAIOGL010000011.1:0-5880 GCA_036745235.1 Sulfuritalea sp. | reverse complement strand
GCATAGAGTGGTAGCATCGCGGCTGCCTAGCGGGCCATATCCAACTGGAATCAGGATGGATCGGCACATTGGCCTGGATGTAGACTTTTCCGGGAGCCAGAAATGCGGTTGTTCACTGCGGGAATTGTGTTGGGCCTGATGGCCACCGGCATTGGCGCGAAAACGGATGATCCGTTGCCTGCGGGATCGAGTCCGTCGTTTCGCTCCGCCGACCAGGGCAAAGCAGCACGCGAGCACGAGTGCCTTCTCGAACCCTTCATGGTGGTCAACGTCGGCAGTCCCGTCGATGGCGTGCTCGACCAGGTCCTGGTCAATCGCGGCGACCGGGTGCGCAAGGGGCAGGTCGTCGCCAGGCTGCAGTCCGGCGTCGAGGCAGCGGCGGTCCAGCTGTCGAAGGCACGCGTCGATTTCGGACGCCGGCGCCTGGAGCGCAACGAGGTGCTGTTCCAGAAGGAGCTGATTTCGGCCCAGGACCGGGATGAACTGGCGACCGAAGTCAATTTGCGCCAGGAAGAACTGAAGAAGGACGAAGAGTCGCTCAAGCTGAGGACCATCGTCAGTCCGATCGATGGCGTCGTCGTGGAACGCCGCCTGGTGCCCGGGGAATTCATCCGTTCCGACAAGTCGGTGGTGCTGAAGCTGGCCCAAATCAATCCGCTCAACGTCGAGGTCATAGCGCCGGCCAGTCTGTTCGGCACGGTGCGCGTCGGCAAGAGCGGAAAGGTGAGTCTCGCTCCCTTCCTGCCCGGCACCTACACTGCGAAGGTGGTCGTCGTCGACAGGGTGATCGACGCGGCCAGCGGAACATTGGGGGTGCGGCTGCAACTGCCGAATCCGGACAACGCCATCCCGGCCGGAATCAGGTGCAGTGTGCAATTCGGCAGCTAGGCAAGCAACCCGATTCATGCCCGCCGGCGAACGCCTGACTGCGGCAATGACGCAGGAAGCCGATCGCAATCGTTAGCAGTGCGCTGCCGATTTATGGATTTGTCACGGTCACCGGTGGTCCCGCTGAAATTATGTTAATCTTAAACTACAGTATTGACGCGGTGGCAGAGTAGTGTTCCCATTTGCGGCAGTTGCTTGCAGCGGTCCTCCGGGCTCGACAGGCAGGTGGATTGAGGCGCGTGCCAGTATGCTTGATTAATATTGTCGGCAGCTCGACGGTCATGAAATCATTCCAGATGCGATTATTCCGTTCGCCCAGGTCGTCTTTATGGCTGATCGCCGCGCTTGTCATGCCGACGCTTGCCTGGGGCGAGACCCTCCAGGAAGTCTATCTACTCGCTACCCAGAACGACCCGAAGTTCCGGTCGGTGCGGGCCGAAACACGGGCCAGCAGCCTTGCGGTCGACCAGGCGCGTGCCGGATTCCTGCCGACGCTCAGGTTTGACTACGACCAGATCAGGACGCGCCAGGAGATCCTGACCAGTTCCAACCCGATCTTCGGCACCGGGGTCACGACCTTCCCCACATTGAGCCGCACCCTGTCGCTTACCCAGGCGATCTTTCGCAAGGATGTCATCGAGAAATTCCAGCAGGCGAAGTCGGTGGTCAAACAGGCCGAATACACGCTGCTCGCGGCCGAACAGGATCTGCAACTGCGCACCATGGCGGCTTACCTGGTCGTACTCGCCGCCGCCGATAGCCGGGCGCTTGCGGCGGCGGAACGCGAGGCGGTCGGCAAACTGCTCGACGTCGCGCGGGAGAAGCGGCGGGCGGGTCTGGGGACAGTCACGCAACTCTACGACGCGACGGCGCGATTCGCCGTGACCCAGGCGCGCGAGATAGAGGCGCAGAACAAATTGCGGGATGCGCGTCAGGGCTTGCGCGAGATCACCGGCAAGCTGATCGAGAACGTGCAATCCTTGCGCGATGACTTCCCGCTGGAGACTCCCGATCCTGCGGTCCTCGAACCGTGGGTCGAGTCGGCACTGGCGCAGAACCTGGTGCTGCGGGCGCGGATGGAGGCGGTGGAAGTGGCGAAGGGGGAAGTCGAGCGTCTGCGCGCCGGACATTTCCCCAGCCTCAATTTGCTGGTCAACAAGAACCAGAAAGATGCGGGCAGTACGCTGTTCGGCGGAGGCAGCGAGGTTGTGGCGACCGAAGTGACACTTCGCCTCAGCGTGCCGATCTACGAAGGCGGACTCACCAGCGCCGTGACGGAGGAAGCGATGCACCGCTTCCAGAAGTCGCAGGAGGATGCCGAACTGGAACGCCGGGTGGTCGAGCGCGCGACGCGTGCCGCGTTCGACGGCGCGCTGAGCGGCGTCAATCTGGTGCAGGCACTCAAGCAGTCAGTCGTTGCACAGGAGAGCGCATTGGAATCAAAAGTCGAGGGCTACAAGGCCGGTCTGAATACTTTGCTGCCGGTACTGGATGCGCAGCGGGACCTGTTCCTCGCCAAGCGCGACTATGCGCAATCGCGTTACGACTACCTGATCAATCGCCTCAAGCTCAAGCAGGCAGCGGGTACGCTGTCCGAAATTGACCTGGTGAATGTCAGTGTGGCGCTCAAATAGGCTGATCGTCGGAAGCTAGGAGTTTCGAATGGCACAGGACGACAGCATTACCTTGGTGTCGGGGGGGCGCCGGGCGGCGGGCGGCGAGGACGGCGCATCGTACGAATCCGAGCTCTGGGCGCGTCTGGCGCACGCCACCGACATGCACAGCTTCGCGGCAGGATGGCTCGATATCCAGTGCCGCGCTTTCGACGGCGCCATCCGGGGCATCGTGGTCTTGCGTGCCTCCGAGACCGCGCCATTCGCCCCCGTTGCGATCTGGCCCGAGGGAATCGAAGGTAGCCCGAGACTTGCCGCGGTACTGGAACGTGCCCTGACCCAACGGCAGGTTGCCGTGGATGGCGTCAAGCGCGTCGCACACAGGCAGGAACCGGTCTTCATCGCGCACCCGATCCTTGTCGATGACGAACTCTATGGCGCGGCCGCGGTGGAACTCGAAGGCCGTTCGGAAGGCGCGGTGCGCGACGTGGTGCAGCGCCTCGGCTGGGGCATCGGCTGGCTCGAGTCGCTTGCGCGTCGCAAGACCTTCACCAGCAAGGCGCGGCTGGTCACGGTGCTGGAGCTCATTGCCACCTCGTTGCAGCATGAACACTTCCAGGCGGCGGCGACCGCAGTTGCCACCGAACTCGCCTCGACCTTCGGCTGCGAGCGGGTCAGCATCGGCTTCATGAAGGGCCGCCACGTGCAGCTTCGGGCGTTGTCCCATAGCGCTGCATTTGCGAAGAAGGCAAACCTGATCCGCGCCATCGAGGGCGCGATGGACGAGGCCGCGGACCAGTCGGCAACCGTGCTCTTTCCGCCACGCAAGGACGGGCCGTTCCAGGTGACCCGCGCTCATGCCGAACTGCTTCAGCAGCACGGCACCGGCGCGGTGTGCACGGTTCCCCTGACTGCCGGGACACAGGTGCTCGGCGCTATCGTCCTCGAACTGCCGACGGGCTCCGAATTCGATGCCCGGACAGTCGAGCTCTGCGAACACGCCGCGCTGCTCGTGGGGCCCGTCCTCGACGTCAAGCGCAGGGAGGACCGCTGGCTTGCGGAAAAGGCATGGGACAGCATGTCGACGCAGTGGCGCCATCTGGTCGGGCCGCAGCACGCGGCGCTGAAGTTCTGGGCAGCGCTCTGCGTAATCGTGACCCTGTTCTTCTCGTTGGTGAACGGTGACTACATGATCACCGCGGATGCGAGCCTCGAGGGTACCGTCCAGCGAGCCGTGACGGCGGCGATGCAGGGTTACATCCTCGACGCGCGCGCGCGCGCTGGTGATGTCGTCCGCAGCGGCGATGTGCTCGCCACGCTGGATGATCGCGACCTGCGGCTCGAACGCGTGAAGCTGGTGAGTCAGGGCATGCAGCAGGAAAGCGAACGCCGCCAGGCCATCGCCGAGGGCAATCGCGCGAAGGCCCGGATTCTCGAAGCGCAACTGGGTCAGGTGCAGGCGCAGATCATCCTGGTCGACGAACAGATTGCGCGCACGCGCCTGCTCGCGCCCTTCGACGCGGTCGTCGTCAAGGGTGACCTCAGCCAGTCGCTGGGCGCCGCGGTCGAACGCGGCAACGTGCTGTTCGAAGTTGCGCCGCTCGACACCTACCGGGTCATCATGAAGGTGGACGAGAGGGATATCACCGATGTCGCAGTCGGCCAGACCGGCCGGCTCGCGCTGACCAGCATGCCCAACGAGGAAATCGCGCTGGTGATCGACAAGATCACGCCGGTCTCCGTGGTCGACCAGGGGCGGAATTATTTCCGCGTCGAGGCCGTGGCGAAGGGCGCGATAGAGAAGCTGCGGCCGGGGATGGAAGGCGTCGGAAAGATTCAGGTCGATCAGCGCAAACTGTTCTGGATCTGGACCCACAAGCTGGTGCACTGGGTGCACATGTGGCTCTGGTCCTGGTGGCCCTGATTCCGGACGGTCGTGAGCGACTCGCTGTTCAGTCCTTCCTGGTACCGGGTCGCGGCGTTGAGGCCGCGGCTTCGCGCGCATGTCCGGATCCAGCGCCAATCGTTCCGCGACCAGGTATGGTTCCTCCTGCAGGACGTCGCTGCAGAGCGGGCGCATCGATTCTCGCCGGCGGCGCATCATTTCATCGGCCTGATGGACGGCCAGCGAACGGTGCAGGAGATCTGGGATGCCGCAAGCCAGCAGCTCGGCGACGGCGCGCCGACGCAGGAAGAGGTGATCCGTCTGCTCGGCCAGCTGCACGCCGCCGATGCACTGCTGTGCGACGTGCCGCCCGACAGCATGGAGGTTTTCCGGCGCCATCAGCGGCATGAGCAGATGCTCTGGAAGCGCCGGCTGTGGTCGCCCATGGCACTGCGTTTCCCGCTGCTGGATCCGGACCGATTCCTGACGCGCACCCTGCCCTGGGTAGGGATGTTGCTCGGCCGGTTCGGCTTCATCGTCTGGCTGGCCGTGGTCGCCACCGGGGCGGTCCTGGCCGCGGCCCACTGGACCGATCTGACCGAAGACATCACGGACCGCATCCTCGACCCCGCGAACCTCGTGCTGCTCTGGTTCGTATACCCGGTGGTCAAGGCCCTGCACGAGCTCGCGCACGCCTACGTCACCCGCAAGTGGGGCGGCGAGGTTCACGAAATCGGCATCATGCTGCTGGTCCTGTCGCCGGTTCCCTACGTCGACGCCTCCTCGGCATGGGGCTTCAAGGACAAGCACAAGCGCATGGCGGTCGGCGCCGCGGGCATCGCGATGGAGCTGTTCCTGGGGGCCCTGGCCCTGTTCGTCTGGCTTGCCGTGGAGCCCGGAGCCGTGCGCGCCATCGCCTACAACGTGATGCTGATCAGTGGCGTCTCGACGCTGTTGTTCAACGGCAATCCGCTGCTGCGCTTCGACGGCTACTACGTGCTGGCCGACGCCATCGAAATGCCCAACCTCGGCTCGCGCTCGAACCAGTACCTCGGCTATCTGTTCCAGCGCTATGTCTTCGGCGTCAAGGACGCCGAGTCTCCTGCGCATACGGCGGGGGAGCGCCGTTGGCTGGCCGTCTACGGCATCGCGTCATTTGTGTACCGGATCATCATTTCGTTCGTCATCATCATGTTCATCGCCGGGAAGTTCTTCATCATCGGCATACTGCTGGCGATCTGGGCCATCGCGACACAGGTGGTGATGCCGGTAGTGAAGGTCGCCGGCTACGTGACGACCAATTCCAGCCTGCGCCGCCAGCGCAAGCGGGCCATCCTGGTCAGCGCGGCGATCGCGGCAGGCGCGGCGATCCTGCTGTTCGTCCTGCCCGTCCCCAGCTGGACGCGTACCGAGGGCGTCATTTGGGTACCCGAAGAGTCGCAGGTCCGCGCCGGCTCGGACGGATTCATCGTGCGCCTGCTGGCGCCGGTCGAC
>DAIOGL010000010.1:7385-20944 GCA_036745235.1 Sulfuritalea sp. | reverse complement strand
CAGGAGGGCCAGGAAGAGAAGCTGCACGAGGTCTGCACGCTGCTGATCAACGCCTTCCGCCTGCTCACCATCTACCTCAAGCCGGTGCTGCCGAAACTGGCGCAGCGTGCCGAGGAATTCCTCAACGTCGCCCCGCTGCACTGGCGCGATGCCGAATACCTGCTGCCGCCGGCGCACCCGATCAACCCCTACGAACACCTGATGCAGCGCATCGACGTCAAGCAGATCGATGCGCTGATTGCGGCCAACCGCGAATCGCTGGAGCCCACGGCCGCGCCGGCCGCCGTATCCCCGACGCCGACTCCCGAGCCGCACTCGCCGCAGCGCCACGCCCAGCATCAGCAGACCGCGGAGAACAAGCTGCAGGCACAGGCCAAGCCGGAAGAACCCACAATCTCGATCGACGACTTCAGCAAGGTCGACCTGCGCATCGCGCGCATCGTGGACGCGCAGCACGTCGCCGGCGCCGACAAGCTGATCCGCCTCTCCCTCGACATCGGCGAAGGCGACGGCAAGACGCGCACCGTCTTCGCCGGCATCAAGTCGGCCTACGATCCGTCCACGCTGGTCGGCCGCCTCACCGTGATGGTGGCCAACCTCGCGCCGCGCAAGATGAAGTTCGGCCTTTCCGAAGGCATGGTGCTCGCGGCCTCGGACACCGACGGCAAGTCGCCCGGCCTGTTCCTGCTCTCGCCCGACAGCGGCGCGCAGCCCGGCATGAGAGTGAAGTGACGACCTTCCCCCCAACCCCCTTTCCAGGGAAGGGGGTGACTACGGTTCGCCGGCTGCGCCCGCTCCGGAACATGGCGGCCTCGTCTTGGGGCCCCCCAAGGGGACTTCCTTCGGGGCGCGGCCCAGCGGCGGCGAGGCGGTAATGCAAGTCCGCCGGCTGGTCATCACCGGACTGGTCCAGGGCGTCGGCTTCCGCTACGGCATGGCGGCCGAGGCCCGCCTTCTGGGCGTCACCGGCTGGGTCCGCAATCGCCGCAACGGCAGCGTCGAAGCGATGATCGCCGGCACCCCGGCGCAGATCGCGGCGATGCTGGAATGGAGCAAGGTGGGGCCGGGCGGCGCCGTGGTCGAAAATGTCATGAGTGAAACCGCGACCGGCGAATTTGCCGATTTCGAGCTGCTGCCGACCGCTTGAATTGCGGCGCATCGGCGCCGCCCATCAGCAGACCTCCCAGGCGCCGGTTCCTTCGCGGCGCAACCCGATGCAGCGCCGCGAGCAGGCGCCCCCCGGCACATTCCATTGTGTTTGTTGCCCTCGTCATGATGCCCGATAATCTTTTTGGAATGACCGGGGTCAACAGCCGTCCGGTCCATAGCACGGGCAGATGCCGTTTCTATTGAAGTCGGCCATTCCATTTCAACCGCAATCAGCCGTGGCAACGCCACTTTTATTGTTGAAAAGGAGAATTTCAAATGAAACCGATTACAAGTGTGGACGCAGCGAAACAAGACGGTACGGCATCTCGTGAAGCTTCCCCGCCCATGACCGCGGACAAGTCGCCGCAACCGGGCATGGGCGAGGAAAGGCTGCCGTTCCGCATCGGGATAGTGCGCAGCGAGGAAGAACTCGAAAAGGCGGTTTCAATTCGCCACGACGCCTATGGACGGCATGTTCCGACAATCGCAGCGCTGCTGGAAAAGGCAGAGGACTGCGACAACGAGCCTGGTTCGGCGGTGCTGCTGGCGGAATCCAAGCTGGATGGTTCGCCCCTGGGCACGATGCGGATCCAGACCAACCGCTACCGCAAGCTTGCGCTCGAACAGTCGGTAGAATTGCCGGCATGGCTGCAAGGCAAGAGCCAGGCGGAAGCCACCCGTCTTGGCGTGGCCCACAGCAGCATGGGACCGATGGTCAAGACGGCATTGTTCAAGGCCTACTACCACTACTGCCTGCTGGAGCAGATCGAATGGCTGGTCATCGCCGCCCGCTCGCCTCTGGATGAGCAGTATGAGTCCATGTTGATGAAGGACGTATTTCCCGGCGGCGAATTTACGCCGATGCGCCATGCCGGCAACATCCCGCATCGGGTACTGGCACTCAGGGTCGACCGTGTAGAGCCTGCGTGGCGGCAAGCCGGACATCCTCTATACGGGTTCTTCTTCCATACGCACCATGCCGATATCGATTTGCACGGCAAGGAGGCCGCAGCGCCAGACGAAAAGCACCATCAAGCGTCGAGCAGCGCCAATTGATATAGATGGAATATCCGTGGCAGTAGAATCGCGGCTCGAAACTGCCGGGCTTCTACTGCCACTGTTTGGGGACAAGCATGCGACGATTATTTGGATCAGGGATCAGTACGGCAGTCGATACATTTCTGTACCGGCTATCGGTGTATGGCATTCCTGTGACAATTGCCTTGGCATCGCTGGGAGCGCTGCTCCTGTTGCCGAGTCAATATCCCCTGCAAGGCGCGAGTCGCCTCGAGCTTGATTCATTCGAGCAGGGGGAGCAGGCCCTGACGCCGCGCCAGGCTCTGGCGCGCTTCGCCGACAAGTCCGATCCGCCCCGACTCGATACACATCTGTCGGAGTCGCCATTTTGGTTCAGCTTCGTGGCGCCGGCCGGCGACCAACCGGCAATTGTGGAGCTTCCGTCCCGGCATGCGCTGGATGCCGCGTGCTGGAGCGCAGCCGACCTGAGCCTGCTGGGCGCGGCGACGCGCACTGCGGCGGAGGGTGCCATGACAGTGACGAAGACCGGCTTTGCGCTGGCACTCGGGCACCTGCCGGCGCCAACCCGCGTGCTGTGCCAGGCCAGGCACACCGGTCCCGCCCATATTTCGGCAACCCTGTGGCCGGCGGAGCCGTTCCAGCTATCGCAACTGAAATTCCATCGCAACTCGGGTTTGCTGGACGGCGGCCTGATCGTACTCTCCCTGTTCGTGCTGCTGACCGCGATCGTCAGTCGCGAGTGGCTGTACGTGCTGTTCGCCGCATGGCTGGTCTCCAACCTGCGCATGGCGATGCTTTCCGCCGGCTGGGACGTGCAATGGCTGGAACGCACGGTACCTGTCGACTGGATCATTCCAATGCGCAAACTGACCACCTGCGCATATTACTTGTTGACCATAACCCTATTCAGCCGGCTGTTTCGCAGCGACCTGAAGGGAATGAAGTACGCCCTGTTGCTGCGCATTGCACAGTGGTCATGTCTGCCCTTGTTGCTGGCGGCGATCAGCCTCCCCTTCGCACATTACCTGCCCTTGCTGTGGGTATCGAGCGCCTATACGGCCGCGGCAATCTTCTTTCTCCTTGCCCGCATCCTGATGTTGACCCATTCCACGGTGGCGATTTGGTACGGCGCGGGGCTCGCGGTCGCCGTGCTCGCCAGCCTCAACGAAGTCGTCGCGGCCGCCTTGGGCTACCGCGACTTGATCGGCACCGTCAATAGCGTGACGGCAGCCCTGGCGTCGAGTCTGCTGGCCGCACTGGCCATTGCCGAGCAGATGCGGCTGGAACGGCAGGAGCGAATGAAGGCCCAGGATGAATTGCGCAGCACCTATGAAGCCATTCCGATCGGGCTGTTTTCGCTGGATGAACAAGGGCGTGTCCTTCAGACCAATCCTGCCTGCAGGAACATGCTGGGGAGGTACACGGGCGATTTGATGCACTGGGGCGACGGTCTGGAAGCAGGCGCCTGGGACCGCCTGCAGGCCCTGGTCGACGATCCTGAGGCAGAGGACATGGAGTTGAAGAGTCTCGCCGGTCGCGAGGGAAGGCCGCGCAGCTTCCTCGTCAGGGCGACGCGCGTCAAGGAGCGAATCGAGGGATCGTTGCAGGACATCACGGCACGAGTCGAAGCATCTGAAAGGCTGCGTTTTCTGGCCGACCACGACCCATTGACCGGCATCTTCAACCGACGCGGCATCGAGAAGGCCTTCGAAGCGGCAAACGGCTCGCTTGCCGAAGGCCATACGATGGCGCTGGCCTACGTGGACCTGGATCGATTCAAACTGATCAATGATCTTTTTGGGCACCTCGCAGGAGACATGGTGCTGAAGCAGGTCTGCGAGCGCATCAACAGGATTCTGGTCGACGGGCAGGTGCTCGGCCGCGTCGGCGGCGACGAGTCCGTGGTGATTTTCCCGGGCGGCCCGATCGAACTGGCCGACAGCACATGCCGACAACTTGTTTCCGGAATCTCCTCTGAGCCCTTCACGGTCGGCACGCGGGCGTTTCAGGTCAAGTGCTCGATCGGCCTGGTCGAAGTCCCCGGCGGAACCAGGGAAAACGACGCCGTATCGCTGGCGGACCGCGCCTGTCGCAAGGCCAAGACCGAGCATGACGGCAACGTGGTGGTGTACCGGCAGGAGATGGCGGTGTATGCGGAGCGCACGGCGGAATTGCGCCTGATCCAGCGCCTGGACATGCCCCGCCCGGAGGGCCTGTTCCTGATGATGCAGCCGATCATGTCCCTGCGGGACCCCTACGGCTCGCTCAATTTCGAAGTTTTGCTGCGCATGCGCGATCATGACAATTCGATCGTGCCGGCCTGGAAAGTCATCGCAGCGGCGGAACGCAACGGGCGCATTGCGACGATAGACAAATGGGTGCTGACGACCGCGCTGGAGTGGCTCGCCACCCATGCCGATATTCTCAAGAACTCGAGTTACGTTTCGATAAATTTGAGCGGCGGCTCGCTCAATGACGAAAAGTTCATCGAGGAAGCATTTGCAATCCTTGCGCACTATGGCCCCACGGTTGAGCGGCTCTGCATTGAAATCACCGAGAGCGTGGCGCTTCACGACCTCGCCAATACCCGGCAATTCATCGACGGCATCCGGAAGTATGGCGCCAAGCTCGCCCTCGACGACTTTGGCGCGGGCTACACATCGTTCTCCTACCTCAGGAGCCTGCCGGCCGATGCGGTCAAGATCGACGGCGCCTACGTCAAGGACTTGCTGGTCCATCCGGCCAATCAGGCCATTGTCCAGGCGATTGTCGATCTCACCCGCAATCTGGGCATGAAAAGCATCGCCGAATGGGCCGAAGATGTCCCCACGCTCAAGGCTCTGGCGGAGATGGGAGTCGATTATGTGCAAGGCTATGTGGTGTCCAAGCCGCTGCTGCCGGAGAGAATACTGCTGGCCGGTTCCGCCGCGGACTGCATCGAGGACCCGAACACGGCCCGCTTCGTCAAGGACTCGCTACCCGGCCTTCGGGCGCGCGCAAACCAACCCACTCCTTATATTCTGAACTGAACAAGCCCACGAGCCCCGGCGAATCCATCAACGAATCCGGTCGGGCGTCGGCTTCCGCTACGGCATGGCGGCCGAGGCCCGCCTTCTGGGCGTCACCGGCTGGGTCCGCAATCGCCGCAACGGCAGCGTCGAAGCGATGATCGCCGGCACCCCGGCGCAGATCGCGGCGATGCTGGAATGGAGCAAGGTGGGGCCGGGCGGCGCCGTGGTCGAAAATGTCATGAGTGAAACCGCGACCGGCGAATTTGCCGATTTCGAGCTGCTGCCGACGGCCTGAACAGCGCCGTGGCGCCGATCAGGAGTGCTTTGTCGTTCCATGAAGCAGGCGGAGTGTGGTTAATTCCACACCATGTGCACTGCAACACGATCTCGCCCCCCTTGTCACTTAAGCAATAAACAGGCATATTCAATGCCATGCGCTCGAAACCTCAACCTCAGTCTAGTCTTACAGACCGCCTGCCCTTCGTCGTGCGCTGCGTGCGCGACGAGTCGGAACTCGAGAAAGCGGTGTCTATCCGCCGCAGCGCCTATGGGCGCCATGTTCCGGAACTGGCCGCGCGATTTGCGGCTCCCGAGCCGAGCGACCTCGACGGCAGCAGCCGCGTGCTGGTGGCCTTGTCCAAGCTCGACGGTGCGCCCGTCGGCAGCATGCGCTTTCGCACCAACCAGAACCATCCGCTGGATCTCGAACACTCCGTGACCCTGCCGGGGGAACTGTCGGACAGGGTGCTGGCCGAAGCGACGCGCCTTGCAGTCACCCAGGCGGCAGTGGGCCGGGTGGTGAAGGCCATGCTCATGAAGAGCATGTTCCTCTATTGCGAGGCCAACGGCGTCGACTGCATTGTGGCCGCCGCGCGCTCGCCGATGGACCGCTTCTACCACTGGCTGCTGTTCGAAGACGTCTTCCCCGGCGGCGAGTTCATCCCGATGGCGCATGCGGGCATGATCCCGCATCGGGTCATGGTGTGCGACATGGTCGAGACCAAGCGCCGCTGGATCGAGGCCGAGCATCCATGGTTCGACCTGTTCTTCCGGGCCCACCATCCGGACATCGAATTCGCTCTGGGCGCGAAAACCGCCGCCGGGCGCGATCATGACAGTGACGAGGAAGAAGCCGCTTCGATTGCATTGCGCTGACACGCGCCATTCGGTGTCGAGGAATGGCTGTGAACCGATGTAGACCGACGTCGCGGGTTGCGATGCAATGAGGAATCGCCGCATTCGCCGACTGTTGCTTCTGGCGGGGCGTGACCTGGTCCGCGCCTTTTTCCGTCGCAATTCCATCTGGCTGGAGCGGCTCTGCTTCATCGGCCTTCCGCTAGCGCTGGCTGGCGTCATGGTGCTGGCACTGGTGCATTGGGAATCCGACGGGCCGGCCGGCAACGCCGTGGAACTGCCATTCACCGCAATCACCTTTGCGCCGGATGATGGCGGCATCAAACCCGGCGTTGCCCGCGAGGCCCTGAGCGGAATCCCGGCGATTTCAAGCTTCGACACGCAGCTGTCGGAAGCCCCGGTCTGGTTCAGTTTCACGCCGCCGGTGCTCCCGGCCGACGCGTCAGGTCCGCCACTCGTCTATTTCCCGTCGCGCCATGCGCGCACGCTGTCCTGCTGGCAAGGCGGGACCCTGCGCCCGCTGGGCAGCGCCACGCGCTCCAGTACCAGCGGGGCGCTGATTCTGGCGAACGCCGGTTTCGCCACGACCGCCGTCGATCTGTCCGGCGTGCCCGTCCTCTGCCGCGCCACGTTCGTCGGGCCCGCCCGGCTGTCGATAACGGCCTGGCGATCCGCTGATTTCGACCGGACGGTTCAGGTCTTCGCCAACGACATGGGCTTGCTGGAGGGCGGACTGACCGTGCTGGCCGTGTTCATGCTGCTGGCTGCCATTGTCAATCGCGAACCCGTCTACCTCGTGTTCGTCGCCTGGCTGCTGGTCAATGCCCGGCTGGGAGCGATTTCCGCCGGATGGGACACGCACTGGCTCGGCCATCAGGTGCCGGCAACATGGCTGGACGGGATACGCAAGTTCGTCCTGGCCGCGAATTTTCCGCTGACGGCCTACCTGTTCCTGCGGCTGTTGCGCAAGGACCTCGACCGGATCGACAGCCGGACGCTGCGGCAGACGCTGGAACTGATCTACATCCCCATGTTCGCCGGCGCGCTTTTCCTGCCCTACCGGCAATTCATTCCGATGCTGTGGCTCGGCTCCGTCGTCGGCTACGGCATCATCGTTTATCTGCTGGCGCGCATCCTGCTGGTTGCGCAGTCGCGCATCGCCCTCTGGTTCGCGGCCTCGCTGGCGGTTACCGCAATTGCCGCGTTTTCCGAAATCGTGCGGGCGATGCTGGGTCTGTCCGGGCCCCTGCCCTACGTCAACAGCGTCACCGCGGCGCTATGTTCCGGCCTGCTGGCGGCGACCGCGCTGGCCGAGCAGATGCGCAGCGAGCGGTCGGGCCGCGAGGAGGCCGAAGTCGCGCTGCGCAAGACCTACGACCAGGTGCCGGTGGCATTCTTCACTGCCGACGCGGCGGGGCGCATCCTGCGCGGCAACCCGGCGCTCGGCCGCCTTCTCGGCCAGCAGACGCTGGACGGCAGCGCACGCTGGCAGCAACTGTTCGAAGCCGGGACATGGGAGTCGCTGAGCCTGACGCTGAGCCAGAACCCGCGCGCGCAATTGCGCTTCCAGTCGATCACCCACGATGCATGGTACGAGGTGCGGGCTTCGATCGGCGACGGACTGATCGAGGGATCGATCGAGGACATCACCGAATCCGTCACGGCCAACCGCAAGCTGATGTATCTGGCGGACCACGACCAGCTTACGGGGGCGCTGAGCCGGCGCGCGATCGAGCAGGCGCTGCGCAGCGCGATCCGCTCCGCCGGCGCCCAGACACCTACCAGTCTGGCCTACATGGATCTGGACCGCTTCAAGACCGTCAACGATCTGTTCGGGCACACCGCCGGTGACGCGGTGCTGCGTCAATTCTGCGCCCAGGTCGTCAAGTCGCTCGGTGGCGACCATTTGCTCGGCCGCATCGGCGGCGACGAGTTCCTGATCCTGTTCAATGGCCTGACGCTGGCGGAAGCCGGGGCGAAATGTCGCGAGCTGGTGGAGCAAATCGACGGCAGTTCGTTCCGGGTTCAAGACCTGGCTTTCCGCATCGGCGTGTCTTTCGGCGCGGTGGAAGTCACTGCCGGGCTCGAGGTGGCGGATCTGATCTCCGCTGCCGATCGCGCCTGTCGCGAGGCCAAGCGCAAGTTCATCGCCGGCCACGTCGTCACCTATGGCGCCGACGCTCCGGCCTTCCAGGAGCACGAGGAAGAGCGCGCGCTGGTGGCCCGCCTGACGCCGGAGCAGGCGCCGAAATTCCTCGCCATCGCGATGCAGCCGATCATGTCGCTGAGCGATCCTTTTGCCGCGCTGGATTTCGAGGTGCTGCTGCGGGCACGCGCACCGGACGGCACGGTGATGCCGGCGGGCCGCGTGATCGCGGTGGCCGAGGCGCACGGTCGCGTCGGGGTGATCGACCGCTGGGTGCTGCGCGAGGTGCTGGAATGGCTCGACACCAATCTCGCGCAGCTGACTTCCACCCGTTTCGTGACCATGAATTTTTCGGGCGCCTCGATCAACGACGAGCAGTTCATGGCCGACGCCTATGCCATGCTGCGCGCCCACCCGCGTGCCGCCAGCCGTCTTTGCGCGGAGATCACCGAAGGCGTCGCCTTGCGCGACTTCGGACAAACGCGGCGGGTGATCGAGCGACTGCGCGAGTTCGACGTCAAGCTGGCACTGGACGACTTCGGCGCCGGCTACACATCGTTCATGTACCTCAGCGACCTCCAGGCGGACGTCATCAAGATCGACGGCGCGATCATCGAGTCGGCGGCGCGCCACCCGTCGCGCCTGTCCATCGTGCAAGCCATCGCCGACCTGTCGCGCAACCTCGGCATGCGCTCGATCGCCGAATGGGTCGAGGACGCGGAGACGCTGCGCGCCATGGCCGAAGTCGGCATCGACTACATCCAGGGTTTCGGCATCGCCAAGCCGATGGCGCCGGCCGAGATCCTGCTGGGCCCCCATGCCGCGCACTGGATCAGCGATCCCGCAATGAGGAAGGCACTGGTCGAGATCCAGGCCAACCGCGCTGTGGTCGACGACGGCATCACGTTCAGTACCGGCAAGAACCTCCACTAGCTTGCGGAACGTCCCCGGAGCCGACTTTCGCGGCGCCGGCCCATGCCATAATCGAACGATGTTCCATCTGTCCCGCGATATCCTGATCGGCTTCGTGCTGGTGTGCGCCGCGTCCTGGGGCCTGATGGGGACGCGCGCGCTGCGCTTCGCCGACCAGTCGCTCTACGATGCCCAGGTGCGCTGGCTGCGTACCAATGCGCCGACTCCGCTGGCCCAGGACGTCGTGGTCATCGGCCTCGACGAAGCCGCCTACGAAACCATTCCCGAACCCACTGCGCTGTGGCACAGCCATCTCGGCGCATTGCTGGCCGGGCTCTCGGCGGCGCAGCCGGCCGTGGTCGGGATGGCGACGCCGCTGCCGGTGCGCTCCTACGACTTCATGGTCAAGGACATCGATTCCACCCTGCTGGCCGGCGTCTACCGCATGCGCGGCGCGGCGCCGCTGGTGGTCGGGCAGCCGCCCGGCGTCGGCGGCAAGCTGCGCCCGATCGCGCCGGACCTGCTGGCCGCGATCGGCAAGGGCGCGGTCGCGTCGCTGGCGATCTGCGAGGATGCCGACGGCACGGTGCGCCGCATCAACCAGCGCCGCTGCCGCTCCGACGAAAATCAGGAGCCGCTGGCGCTGGCCATGGCGAAACACCTGGGCCGCCAGGGCTCGCTCACCGGCATGATCGACTACAGCGTCGGCGGCCCCATCGAATACACGCCGATCGGCACGGTGCTGGACTGGATCCACGCTGGCGAGGACGACAAACTGCGCGCCCTGGTCAAGGGCCGCGCCGTCGTCGTCGCCAACCTGCTGCCGACCGAAACCCGTCATCGCCTGCCGGTGCCGCTGGCCGCCTGGGAGCCGGGCAGCCGCACCGAGCCCGGCGCCGTGGTGCACATCCAGGCCCTGCGCTCCCTGCTCGGACGCGGGCTGATCGAACGCGTGCCGGCAAACCTGTCGCTCTTGCTGGCCGGCATCGGCACCCTGCTCTGGTTCGGCCGCGGCGGCTGGCCCAAGGCCCTGGCGCTGGCCGGCATCATCGGCGGCTTCGTCGCCGGCTCCACCTTCGCGCTCTGGCACGGCAGCTACCTGCCGGTGGCGAACATCGTCATCGTCACGCTGCTCGCCTTCGCGGCCCGACAGGCATGGGACTTCGCCCGCCGCTTCCGCGAAATGCAGGCCTTGCGCGCCATGTTCGCCGGCCACGTCAGCCCGCAGGTGATGCGCGCCCTGCTCGGCGGAGAACTGCAAGTCGAACAGAATGGCGAGCGCCAGAACGTGACCCTGCTCTTCGCCGGCATCCGCGGCTTCGCGGCCCGCGCCGCGCAGTCCACACCCGAGGCCATGATCAGCCTGCTCAATCGCTTCCATGCCGCCGCCGCGCTGGCCATCCAGAACAGCGGCGGCGCCATCGACAAGTACGTCGGCGACGGCCTGATGGCGACCTTCGGCCTGCCGCAGCCGCTCCCGGCCCCGCAGCGCAACGCGCTGGAAGCTGCGCAGGACCTGCTGTTGCGCGTCGACCGGCTCAACCTCGAGCTTGCCGCGGAAGGCATCGAAGCACTCAGGATCGGCATCGGCATCCACTGCGGCGAAGTGCTCGCCGGGTACGTCGGCTCGAAACGGCGCCGCGAGTTCTCGGTGATCGGCGATGCCGTCGGCGTCGCCAGCCGCCTCGAGGCCATGACGAAGGAATGCGGGCATCCGGTGCTCTGTTCCGGCGCGGTGGCTGCCGCCGTGGGCTTCGCCGGCGGCCTGACCGACCTCGGCACGCCGACGCCGGATTCGCCGCACATCTGGGGCTGGACGCCGCCGCTGACGGCGCCGCCGGAAGGAGCCAGGTGAAGGCCTCCGCCAACAGCCGCATGGGCGGGTCCCTGGGCGCCTACCTGATGCTCGCCTGGTTCGCCGCCAGCCGGCGCCGCGAGCTGCGCCGGCCGCTGCTGCGCGAGCAGCTCCAGCGCCAGATTCATGCGGCCGGCGTCGCCGCCCTGCCGGTGATCGGCGTGCTGGCGATGCTGACCGGAGCCGCGCTCGTCACGCAGCTCGCCGCGCTGGTAGGCGCCGACAGCGACCTGACCCAGCGCATGATCTTCCTCGGCCTGTTCTTCGAACTGGCGCCGCTGCTCTCCGCACTGGTGGTGGTCGCCCGCAGCAGTGCCGGAATTGCCTCGGAACTCGCCGTGATGAACCTGCACGACGAATTCACCACCTTGCGCCGGCTCGGCGTGCCCGCCGCCGATTTCCTGCTGCTGCCGCGCGTCTTCGGTCTGGTCATCGCCCTGCCGGCGGTCACCGCCTGCTTCCAGGTCATTGCCGTCGGCAGCGGCTGGCTCGCCACCGCGCTGATCAACAGCCGTCCGCTGGCGGAGACGGCCGGGCGCTTCCTCGATCTGGCCGACCCGTGGCTGGCCCTGCTGAGCCTCCTCAAGAGCGCAGTCATGGGCGCCGCCGTCGGCATCATCGCCTGCCATCACGGCAGCAGCGGCAAGGGCTCGACGCAAGCCATTTCCGGGGCCGCGATGCAGGCCGTGGGCGGCGGGCTCATCGCTGTCTTCGTGGTCGACGTCGCCTTCGCCATACTGGTCTACGCCCTGCGATGACAGCCGCCCTCACCGCCACCATCGAAGGCCGCCGGCTGTCGCTGCTCGCCGGCGACAGTTTGTGCCTGACGCTGCCGCTCGACGAAGGCGGCCGTCATCGTCTCGTCGTTGCCGATCCGGCCGCGGCGCAGTCCGTGGTGGCAGCGCTCGAGCGCTGTCCCGGCGTCGGCGTGCTGCCCGCCGGCGGCGGCTTGCTCGGCGCCATGACGGTGGCCGAGAATTTCACGCTGGCGCTGCGCTACGACGACGATCCCGACGATCCGCGCGACTGGGAACACGAACTGGAAACCGCCCTCGGACTTTGCGGCCTGCCCGCGGCACGCATCGCCAGTCTGGGCCGCCGACAGCCGATGAACCTCGAACGCACCGAGCGCTGGGCGGTCGGCTTCGCCCGCTGCCTGCTGCGTCCGCCCGAGCTGCTGGTGATCGACCGCCTCTTCGCCGGCCTGTCGCGACGCGAGGCGAATGCGCTGATCGCCGTGGAAGCCGCCTACCACCAGCGCCACCCTTTCCGGCCGGTGCTGTTCGTCGACCTCGACAGCCATGAACTGCCTGCGCTGCCCGACTGCCGCACACTGACCGAACTCGCCGAACTTACCGAAACCGCGGAGGCACCATGTCCCTGCTGATCCAACACGACAGCGATGCCGCCGCGTTGCGCCGCGGCATCCGCCGCTTCCTTTTCGTCGCCGTGCTGGCGACGCTTGCCCTGCTCGCCGCCATCGTCGTTCGCCAGGGCCTGTTCCGCCAGACCACGAGCTACAGTTTCGTCACCGACAGCGCCCAGGACATCGCCAAGGGCCAGCCGGTGCGCATCGCCGGTTTTCGTGTCGGCGCGGTGGCCGACGTCAGCCTGAAGGACGACGGACAGGTGGTCGTCACCATGGAGATCGACGCCGATCACATGCGTTTCGTCACCTATGACGCACGCGTGGAACTGCGCAAGGAAGGGCTGGTCGGCTCGCCCACGCTGGAGATCGTGCCGGGGCCGGACAAGACCCGGCTCGCCGCGTCCCAGGCGCGGCTGGCATTTTCGCGCGCCGAAGGCCTCGGCGCGCTGGCCAACCAGGTGCGCGACGAGTTCATTCCCATCCTCAAGGACATCAAGCTCATCACCGGAGTGCTGGCCGATCCGCAGAAGGGCCTGCCCGGCACGCTGGCCCAGGTGCGCGCGAGTTCGGAAGCGCTCAATACCCTGCTTGCCAACGGCAACAGCCAGGTGCACCTCATCGGCGGCGCCGCCACCCGGGTGCTGGGCAAGGCCGAGGAAGACCTGAGCCAGCTCGGCCAGACACTGGCCGCCACCAACGCCCGCCTGCCCGGCCTGATCGATCGCACTCAGCAGGTTCTCGACCACGTCGAGAAAATCACGGCCGAGGCCGAGATCAGCGTGCCGCCGGCCCTGCGCGAAGGCAGCGCGGCGGCTTCGGACGTGCGCGAAATCGTCAGCGGCGCCAGGCAGGCCTGGCCGATCCGCAACTTCGTGAATGCGCCGGCGCCGGCCAAGCTCAAGCTGGACAGCGATCTGCGCGGGGAGGCCGGCCGTGCGCGCTAAG
>DAIOGL010000010.1:0-7285 GCA_036745235.1 Sulfuritalea sp. | reverse complement strand
GGCCGCGCCGAGGCCGCGCTGCTGACGCTGGAATCCGCGGAACGCGGCGGCGACGCCGGCCTTGTGCTCGACGCCCTGCTGCTCAAGGCCCAGGCGCAACTGGCGCTGGACAGGCAGGCCGCCGCGCAACAGAGCCTCGCGGCGGCGAGCAGCCAGTGCGCCGGCGCCTGCCCGCAGGCGGCCAGCCTGCACCTGCTGCAGGCGCGCGCAGGGCTCGCCGCGAACCGCGCGCCGGATGCGCTCGCGCATGCCGAAGCCGCGCTGAAGCTGTTGCAGGGCAAGGACGAAGCGGCCGAGACCGGCAATGCCTGGCGGCTGATCGCCGCGGCGCGTCTCGCCGGCGGTGACGCCGGCGGCGCCCTTCCCGCCGCGCACGCCGCGCTGGAAATCGACCGCCGCCTCGCGCTGCCGGAAAAGATCGCCCGCGACTGGCTGCTGATCGGAGACATCCGGAAGAAAGTCGGCGCTGACGATACGGCGGCCGCCTACCGGCGCGCGCTCGACGTGGCGAACGCCGCCGGTCTCGCCGAGCCGGCGCGGACCGCTGCCCGCGCACTTGCTGCCGATGCCCCAGTTCTGCAGGGAGGAACACCCTAGTGCGAAAGTAAGAGACGATCGACTTGCCTCTATGCATATTCTATGTAGAATGATTTCACCCCCCTCAAGAAGGAGAACAACATGGCCCGCAAGAACAAGCTCGATTTTTCCGACATCGCCGCCGCACGCAAGAAGCAGAACCTCAACCAGAAGGACTTCTGGACGCGTTATGGCGTTACCCAGTCGGGCGGCTCGCGCTACGAGTCCGGCCGCAACATTCCGAAGCCCCTGGCAATCCTGTTGTGGCTGCATCGCTCGGGCAAGGTGACGGACAAGGATCTGGCAGACGCCCTGAAGTAAGCAGCAAGCCTTGAGCAGGCAGCCTGCAGAATCCGCGCGCTGCAGGAAGAGTGGCGATGATCGTTGAGACAGCGCGCGGTACGGTGCATGAGTGGCAGCGCGACCACATGGGCCACATCAATGTGCGCGCCTACATGGAGTTCTTCGATGCGGCCTGCTGGCAGTTCTACGCCATGCTGGGGCTTACGGCTTCGCTGTTGCGCAGCGGCGCCGTGAATCTGGCGGCGGTGCAGCAGAACATCAGCTACACGAAGGAACTCTATCCGGGCGATACGGTGGCGGTGCGCAGCGGCGTGCTGGAAATGCGCGACAAGGTGCTGCGCTTCCGCCATGAACTGATCAATACCGAAACCGGCGATGTCTGCTCCATCTGCGACTTCACGGTGGTCTGCCTCGACCCGGAAACCCGCAAGTCGCGGCCCTTCCCGGACGCCGTCGCAGCCAGGGCGCAGGAATTGATGCTGCCCGCGACCGACTGAAACCCCAACCCCATTTGCCCACCATGAAGAAAGACATCGCGGCCGAAGCCGTGCCGGAGTTCGAGCCTGAATTCGTCACCGGACTGAAAAAGATTTTCGAGGAAATGATTGTCTTCAACCAGGTGCTGGGCCTGAAGATCACCTCGATCAGGCCGGACCGCGTCGCGGCGCGCATCGCGATGCGCCACGAACTTGTAGGCAGCCCCAACCGGCTCCATGGCGGCGTCATCAGCGCAGGGCTCGACGCGATGGGCGGCCTCGCCGTGATGGCGGCGATCGGCGCGCGCCACATGGACGAGGCCCCGAGCCAGCGCCTGCATCGCTTCGGCAAGCTCGGCACCATCGACTTGCGCATCGACTACCTGCGTCCCGGCATCGGCGAGCATTTCGAGTTGCGCGCCGAAGTGCTGCGCCTCGGCTCGCGCGTCGCCACTACGCGCATGGAATTTCTCGGCGCCGACGGCAAGCTGCTGTCGACCGGCGCGGGCGCCTACATCGTTTCGTGAGCCGGCGTCAGGCGAGCAGGCGATCCTTCAGGGCCGCCAGGTAGGGCGCGGCCCCGGCGGTATTTTCGGCAGGCGCCCAGGGCGCCTTTTCGGCCGGCGTGAAGGGCAGATAGGGGCCGGCCTTGGCTTCGAGGAAGACCGTATCGGTCTCCAATGCCACGGCCGTATGCCAGGTGCCGTGCGGAATATCGACGCCGATCGCCGTTCCGCCGGCGCCGACTTTCAGGGCGCGCAGGATCTTTCCCGTGTCGTCGAACAGAACCAGCCCGAGCAGGCCGCGCAGGACGACGAAGGTTTCGTCCTTGTTCGGATCGAGGTGGCGATGCGGCGGAATGTAGGAATCGGGCTGCATGGCATTCAGCAGGCGATGCCCCGGATGCTCGTCGTAGGGATGGAAGTTGCGGTTCTTGCGGCGGCGCGGGCTGGCGGCCGCTTGCGCGCAGACCTCGTCGAGCAGTGCGTTGTCGATCAGCGTGATCATGGATAGATGACCTTTACGTTCTCCGGCTTCAGCCAGTCGGCGAGCCCGGTGAGCAGGGCATCGTCGAGCCTGACGCGCCAGGTTTCAGGCAGCGGCAGTTCCGCCACGGCATCGCCGTTGCGGTAGGACAGCCGCACCGGGCAGGGCCCGTTGCGAAACGGCATCAACAGGGCCTGCAGCCGTTTGGCATCGGAGCCGCCGTTCATGGTCAGGCGCAGGCCGCGGGCAAAGCGGCCGCGCGCCTCGGCCAGCGTGTAGAGTTTGTCGGCGGTGATGCGCAGGCCGCCGCTGTAGTCGTCCTTCTGCACCTTGCCTTCGACCAGCAGCAGCTCGTCTTCCTTGATCTTGGCGCGCTCGGCCTCCCACAGTTCGTTGAACACCGTCACTTCGAGCTGGGTGGTGCCGTCGTCGAGCGCCACCACGGCCATCTTGCCGCGACGGGTCATCTGGGTGCGGGTGGACATGACGACGCCGGCCAGCAGCACGGTGTCGCGTTGCGGCTCGAGCTGGCCGAGGCGGCGCTTGACGAAAGCGCCGAGCTCGGCGGCATAGGCGTTGTAGGGATGGCCGGAGAGGAAGAAGCCGAGCGCCGGCTTTTCGTTCATCAGCTGCTCGCGCTCGGACCAGCGCGGGACGTCGACATAATGCACCGTGTCCTGCTGCGCACCCGTGCCCATGTCGAACAGGCCGCCCTGCATGGCATTGCGCTCCGCCTGCTCCGCCGCCTCCAGCGCGACGCCGGTCGAGGCCAGCAGCTTGGCGCGATGATCGTCGATCGCATCGAAGGCACCGGCACGGATCAGCGCTTCGACGACGCGCCGGTTCACCACGCGCTTGTCGATGCGGCGGCAGAAATCGAACAGGTCGCGGAACGGACCGCCCTCGCCGCGCACCTTGAGAATCACCGAGAGCGCGGCCTCGCCGGTGCCCTTGATCGCGCCCAGGCCGTAGCGGATGGTCTTGCCATCCACCGGGCGGAAGCGGATGCCGCTCTGGTTGATGTCGGGCGGCAGGAAGATCAGGCCGTTGTCGATGGCGTCCTTGTAGAAGAACTGCACCTTGTCGGTGTTGGCCATTTCAGACGACAGCGTGGCGGAGACGAAGGCCGCCGGATGATGGCGCTTGAGCCAGCCGGTCTGGTAGGCCACCAGCGAATAGGCCGCCGCGTGCGACTTGTTGAAGCCGTAGCCGGCGAACTTCTCCATGATGTCGAAGATTTCGTTGGCCTGCTCGGCGCCGATGTTGTTGCGGCCCGCGCCTTCGACGAACACGGCGCGCTGCTGGTCCATCTCTTCCTTCTTCTTCTTGCCCATCGCGCGGCGCAGCAGGTCGGCGCCGCCCAGGCTGTAGCCGGCCACCACCTGCGCGGTCTGCATCACCTGTTCCTGGTACACCATGATGCCGTAGGTGTTGCCCACCACGCGCTCCAGGCTCGGATGCGGATAGACCACCCGCTCGCGGCCGTGCTTGCGATTGACGAAGTTGGGAATGAAGTCCATCGGCCCCGGACGGTACAGCGCATTCAGGGCGATCAGGTCTTCCAGCCGGTCCGGCTGCGCCTGCACCAGGGTTTCCTTCATGCCGCCGGATTCGAACTGGAACACCGCCGTGGTGTTGGCCGTCTTGAAGATGGCGTCGTAGGTTTCCCGATCATCCAGCGGCAGGGTGGCGAGGTCGATGGCTACGCCCTCGACTTCCTTCGCCAGGCGCACCGCCTCGTCGAGGATGGTCAGCGTGCGCAGGCCGAGGAAGTCGAACTTGACCAGGCCGGCCTTTTCGACGTCGTCCTTGTCGAATTGCGAGACCACCGACTCGGCGCCGGCCGCCGCATACAACGGACAAAAATCGGTGAGCTTGCCCGGCGCGATCAGCACGCCGCCGGCATGCATGCCGACGTTGCGCGTGAGGCCCTCGAGCTTGAGCGCCAGCGTCCACAGCTCGGCGACTTCCTCCTCGCCATCGATGCGCTGCCGGATCAGGGGCTCCTTGGCCAGCGCATCCGCGAGCGTGATGCCGAGCTCGTTGGGAATCAGCTTGGCGAACTGGTCGACGAAGTTGTAGCCGAGATCGAGCACGCGGCCGACGTCGCGGATCACCGCCTTGGCCGCCATGGTGCCGAAGGTGACGATCTGCGACACGGCATGCGCGCCGTATTTCTTCTTGACGTAATCGATGACGCGGTCGCGGCCTTCCTGGCAGAAGTCGATGTCGAAGTCGGGCATCGACACGCGCTCCGGATTGAGGAAACGCTCGAACAGCAGGTCGTAGCGCAGCGGATCGAGATCGGTGATGCCGAGGCTGTAGGCCACCAGCGAGCCCGCGCCGGAACCCCGCCCCGGTCCCACCGGCACGCCGTTGTGCTTGGCCCAGTTGATGAAGTCGGCGACGATCAGGAAGTAGCCGGGAAAGCCCATCTTGATGATGGTCGCGATTTCGAAATCGAGGCGGTCGACATAGGTCGGCCGCTGCTTTTCGCGTTCGGCGGCATCGGGATACAGCAACTCCATGCGGCGCACCAGGCCGGCATGCGACTCGCTGGCGAGGAAGGCCTCCAGCGGCTCGCCGGCAGGCGTCGGGAAATCCGGCAGGCGGCTCTTGCCGAGTTCCACCGTCAGGTTGCAGCGGCGGGCGATTTCCGCCGAATTCCGCAAGGCCTCGGGCAGGTCGGCGAACAGCTCGGCCATCTCCGCCTGGGTCTTGAAGTACTGCTCCGGGCTGTACCTCTTCGGCCGCCGCGTGTCGCCCAGCACATAGCCGTCGGCGATGCAGACCCGCGCCTCGTGGGCCTTGAAGTCGTCGCGTTGCAGAAACTGCACCGGATGCGTCGCCACCAGCGGCAAGCCGAGACGCGCCGCCAGATCGGCGCTGGCCGCGACCAGCACTTCGCCCGCCGCCGCGCCGTCCCGGCCGGCCGGGCGCTGCACCTCGATGTAATAGGCGCCGGGGAACAGGTTCGCCCAGACCTGGGCGCGCACTTCCGCCTGATCCAGCTTGCCGGCGCCGAGCAACTGTCCGATGTCGCCCAGCGGCCCGCCCGACAACGCGATCAGCCCGCTGTTGTCGCCCTGCGCAAGCTGCGCGCGGGTGATCTCGGCGCGGCCATGGCGGCGCGGCGCCAGATAGGCGGCGGAGAGCAGTTCGCACAGCCGAAGGTAACCGGCGCGATTCTTCACCAGCAGCAACAGGCGCGCCGGACCGTCGTTCTTGTCCACCGCATCGTCGTCGCCGATCCAGACGTCGCAGCCGATGATCGGCTTGATGCCCTTGCCGCGCGCCGCGGTGTAGAACTTGACCATGCCGAACAGGTTGGCCAGGTCGGTGATCGCCAGCGCCGGCTGGCCATCGGCCGCCGCCTGCGCGATCACGTCATCGATGCGCGTCAGGCCATCGGTGATCGAGTATTCGCTGTGAAGACGGAGATGGACGAACTTTGGAAGAGGCGGCGAGGCGGACATGGCGCGACAATTTTACTCCCGCCATCTCCTGCCCGGCAGCCGGATTTCCCGTGCGATGCTGCGGCGAAAGGTTTCCTGCTCTTGCCGGGTCAAACCGGCTGCTGAACCCAGTCCAGCAGCGGCTGCCACTGCTCGATATCCTTCTCCGCGCGGCTCGGCGGCAGTTCGAAGATGCTCATGCCGTGCGCGGCGGCCTGCACGTAGTTCTGGGTATCGCGCAGGTGGGCCACCACCGGCAGGCGGGTGCCTTCGAGGAAGCGCTCCAGTTCCCCCGCCGCCCGGGTGCGCGCATCGACCCGCATGGCGACGATGGCGACGAAGGCGTCGTGCTTGCGGATTTCCTTTTCCTCGAACAGCCGGTCGAGAAATTCGCGCGTGGCGAGGATGTCGAAAATCGACGGCTGCAGCGGCACGATCACGCGCCGCACCAGTTTCAGCACGTGGGCCAGCTTCTTGCCGTGCAGGCCTGCCGGCGTATCCAGCACGACGTGGGTGGTGTCCTTCGGCGGCCGCGCCGGATGGTCCGGCTCGATATCCCAGGTGGCGATGTGCGGCAGCGCCGGCGAACGCAGCTTGAGCCATTCGCGCGAGGACTGCTGGCGGTCGATGTCGCCGAGCATGACGCGCTTGCCCTGCCCGGCGAAGTGACTCGCGAGATTGGTCGCCAGCGTCGTCTTGCCCACCCCCCCCTTGGGATTGGCGATCAGGAAGGATTCCATTGGCCTATGGTATCAGCACCGATGAACCCGTGGTCTTGCGCGCCACCAGATCGGTCTGGGCCTGCGCGGCATCCTTCAGCGCATAGGTCTGGTTGACCTCGATTTTCACCTTGCCGGAGCTGACCATGTCGAACAGCTCGCCGGAGATGTCCACCAGGTCCTTGCGTTGTGCGATGTAGGTGAACAGCGTCGGCCGGGTGATGAACAGCGAACCCATCTTGGCCAGCAGGCCGAGGTCGAACAGCGGCACAGGTCCCGACGCGGCGCCGAACAGCGCCATCATGCCCATCGGCTGCAGGCATTCGAGCGAGCCCATGAAGGTGTCCTTGCCGATCGAGTCGTACACGACGCGCACGCCCTTGCCGCCGGTGATCTGCTTGACCCGTTCGGTGAAGTTCTCGCGCGTGTAGATGATCGTGTGGTCGCAGCCGTGGGCCTTCGCCAGCGCCGCCTTCTCGTCCGAGCTGACGGTGCCGATCACCGTGACGCCGAGAGCGCGCGCCCACTGGCAGACGATGAGGCCGACGCCGCCGGCCGCGGCGTGGATCAGGATGGTGTCGCCGGGCTCGACCTTGCAGGTGCGGCGCAGCAGGTATTGCGCGGTCATGCCCTGCAGCATCATCGCCGCGCCGGTCTTGAAGTCGATCGCATCGGGCAGCTTGACCAGGCGGTCGGCGGGAATGTTGCGCAGCTCGGCATAGGCGCCGACCGGGCCGCCGGCATAGGCGACGCGATCGCCGGGCTTGAG
>DAIOGL010000009.1:14122-21547 GCA_036745235.1 Sulfuritalea sp. | reverse complement strand
TTGTCCGACGAGCAATCCGAGTTGCTCAATGCGCGCCTGATCCTGCTGCTCGCCAATCACATAGGGGATATCGGCACGCTGCGCGAAGCCCTCAACGTCGCCCGCGAAGGAGTTTGAACATGAGTCTCGTCAGGAAGGTTCACCACGTCGCTTATCGCTGCAAGGACGCCAAGGAGACCGTCGAGTGGTACGGCAAGTACCTCAACATGGGCTTCATACTGGCGATCGCCGAGGACGAAGTGCCCTCGACCAAGGCCCCCGATCCCTACATGCACGTCTTCATCGACGCCGGCGCCGGCAACATCCTCGCCTTCTTCGAATTGCCGACCCAGCCGGAGATGGGGCGAGATCCGAATACCCCGAGCTGGACCCAGCATTTGGCGCTGGAGGTCGGCAGCATGGAGGAAATGCTGGCTGCCAAGGCGCGTCTGGAAGCGGACGGCATCGAAGTCATCGGCCCCACCGATCACACCATATTCAAGTCCATCTATTTTTTCGATCCGAGCGGCCATCGCCTGGAACTCGCCTTCAATACGGGCACACCGGAGATGATGAAGCGGCTCGACGATGTGAAGTGGGACATGCTGAATGAGTGGGCGAGAACCCGAAAGGCGCCACAGCATGCGCGCTGGATGCATGACGGCACCTATTCGGCAGCGGAAGCCAAGCCGTGAAGCTTGCCACGCTCAAACAGGGTGGCCGTGACGGCACGCTGGTCGTCGTCAGCCGCGATCTCGCGCGTTGCCAGGCGGTTCCCGAGATTGCGCAGACACTGCAGCAGGCGATGGACAACTGGAACGTGGCACTCGGCAAACTCGAACCGGTGTACGACATGCTCAACAACGGGCACGCGCGCCACGCCATTGCCTTCGAGCCCGGGCTTTGCCACAGCCCTCTGCCGCGTGCCTACCAGTGGGCGGACGGCTCGGCCTACATCAATCACGTCGAGCTGGTGCGCAAGGCCCGTGGCGCGGAACTGCCGCCGGAGTTCCATGTCGATCCGTTGATGTATCAGGGCGGCTCGGATAGCTTTGTCGGTCCCTGCGACCCGGTGCTGGCCTGCGATGAAGCTTGGGGCATCGACTTCGAAGCCGAGGTGGCAGTGGTTACCGGCGATGTGCGGATCGGCGCCACGCCGGAACACTGCGCGCAGCAGATCCGTCTGTTGATGCTGGTGAATGACGTCAGCCTGCGCAACCTGATCCCGGCGGAACTGGCCAAGGGCTTCGGTTTCCTGCAGTCGAAGCCGGCATCGGCTTTTTCCCCGGTCGCCGTCACACCGGATGAGCTGGGCCCGGCGTGGAAGGACGCCAAGCTGCATTTGCCGCTGCAGGTCGAACTCAACGGCAAGCCTTTCGGCAAACCCAACGCCGGCGTCGATATGACTTTCAGCTTTGCCCAGCTGATTGCTCATGTCGCGAAGACGCGCGAGCTCGAAGCCGGCTCGATCGTCGGTTCGGGCACGGTGTCCAACAAGCAGGGTGGCCTGTTCGGCTCATCGGTGGCCAATGGCGGCGTGGGCTACTGCTGCATCGCCGAAGTCAGGATGTACGAAACCATTGAGGAGGGCAGGCCGAAAACGCCCTTCATGAGCTTCGGCGACCGCGTCAGAATCGAGATGCAGGATAGCAGCGGCGCCAGCATCTTCGGCGCCATCGATCAGGTCGTGGAGCGCTACAACCCGGCTGTCTGACCCACGCCGGAAGTATCGCTCTGGATCTTTATCAGCAACAGGATTTCTTCGGCCACCGCTTGCGGGAATCCCGCGCGCGCACCGTCGCGGTTGTCTTCCAGCAGGTGCCGCAGATAGGTGAGGCACTCAGCCGGCTGCGACCAGGTCTTCTGCACCTGCTCCACGACGCGAGGAAATTTCTCCAGTGTCGGCACCTCACCCGTGCCTGCCCTTATCCAGTCTTCCGCCTGCACGTTGAAATGCTTGCGCAGTTTCTCGGCAGTCTCCACGAACTCAGCTTGCTGGCCCCGTTTGCGATAAATGCCGAGCAGTTTCAGCCAGTGGTAGACCGCCTGGCGCGGGTTTGCTTCGGTGTATTCGAGCAGGGCCTGCGCTGCGCCCTGGTCAAGTCCCATCGACAGCATGATCTCTGCGAGTTGCAGGGTGGGTTCGACACCGGTGTCCTGCGAGTTCTCCGGAACGGCGGGGTAGACATTCTTCCGCGGGCGCTGCGCTTTGGCCTCCGCACGCGCTACGGACTCCGGATCGGCTTCTTCCAGTGAAAAGTCGATGACCGGAGCTTCGGCCGCTGGCGGTGGAGGAGGCGCCGGCTCGGCTTTGGGCTTCTCGGGTTCGGTTGCGGGCACGGTGATCGGTGTCGGCGCGGCCTCGTCGGCGTCGCTCGCCATGCGAGGTTCGATACGCGGTACTTCGCTGTGGGGCTCCGCGGCGGGCGGCACCTGTGCCGGCCGCTGCGCTGCAATCAGCGGCGCACCCGCCGGCATGCTTTCCGCCTGCGCTGCCGTCGCCGGCGAGGCTGTGGGCGTGGCAACGGTTGGGGGCTCTACTTCCTTGGCGGTGCCGGGAGCCGCCTCGGGATATTTGGCAGACTTCCGGCGACGGAACCACCAGAGGGCCACCAAGGCCCCTGCGGCAACGTTGGCGAGCAGCAGGCGCAAGTCGTTGTTGTCCAGCTCCGGGCGGTCGGCTGCGACAGGGGCAACAATCGGCTTTCGTGCAGCGGCGGCCGTCTGTGTCGGGGCGGGAGTTTGCGCTGCCGCGGATGTTTGTGCGGGGGACGGCGCGCTTTGAGCGGGCGACGGTTGTGCAGGGATCGGTGTCTGTGCAGCTGCCGGCGTCTGGGCGGGAATGCTGCGGACCAGGCGGCTGATTTCGGCCACCGTTCGTTCCATGCGTTGCAGACTGTCCAGCATCTCCTGCACGCCCCGGGTTTCCTCAACACCGCTCATGCCCGCGCGCCATTCGACGCGGAGCACAGCTCGCTCGTCCTCGGAAACCTTGCCGATGCGGCGGGTATCCAGCTGCTCGCTGCGCTGCAGGAGCGGATCGGGGGTGGCGGCAAGGGCGGTCGCTGCAGGCAGCGAAGCCAGTGCCGACAAGGCGGCGCAGAACCACCCGACATGCATTCGGCGACTGGAAACGGTGGTGGCCGCGGCTTTTGGCATCGAATTGAACAGCGCTAGGATGCTGCCATTCTAGTCGCTGTCGCGGATGCCCGCTTTCCCTGAGCAGGCGCGGGCAAACCCCCTAAATTGCATTTTTGTCGCGGCCGGCGTGCCTGTGCCATGCCGGAATTCGCAAGGAATCCGGTTCCGGCCTCCGGCGCAGACATAATGCAGGCGTCAGCCTCCGTCGAAACTTCGCAGTGAAGGACAAGCATGAAGCTCTACAACTACTTTCGCAGCTCCGCCAGCTTTCGTGTGCGCATTGCGCTGGCGCTGAAGGGCCTCGATTACGAGTATGTCCCGGTGCATCTGCTGAGAGAGGGCGGCCAGCAGTTTGCCTCAGGATTCACGGCGATGAATCCCGCGGCGCTGGTGCCGGTGCTGGACGACGACGGAGTCGTATTGACGCAGTCGCTGGCCATCATCGAGTACCTGGAGGAGACGCGGCCGCAGCCTCCGCTGCTTCCCGCCGACCCGATCGGCCGGGCGCGGGTGAGGGCGCTTGCGCTGGCGGTTGCCTGCGAGATCCACCCGCTCAACAACTTGCGTGTGCTGGGCTACCTGAGCAAGACGCTGGGCGTTTCCGAGGAGCAGAGAAACGCCTGGTATCGCCATTGGGTGGAGACCGGACTGGCGACGGTCGAGGCGACGCTGGCCAATGACCCACGCACGGGCACCTGCTGCCATGGCGATACCCCGACCCTGGCCGATATCTGTCTGGTGCCGCAGATATTCAATGCACAGCGCTTCAAGGCGCGGCTCGATCACGTGCCTACCGTGATGCGTATCCACCAGCACTGCCTGACGCTCCCGGCCTTCGCACAGTCCGTTCCGGCCCTGCAGCCGGATGCCGAGTAGTCAGCCCTTCAACCGCCCGGCAAACACCTTGCGCAGCTTTGCCGCTTTCGGCGCCACGACGAACTGGCAATAGGATTGCCCGGGATTGTTGGCGAAGTAGTTCTGGTGATACTTTTCGGCCGGCCAGAAAGTCGGCGCCGGCATTACGGCGGTGACTATCGGATCGGGCCAGGTTTTCGCGGCCGCGAGTTCGGCGATCAGCGCGCGGGCAGTCTTTTCCTGTTCGGCGCCGTGGGTGAAGATTACCGAGCGGTATTGAGTGCCGACGTCGTTGCCCTGGCGGTCGGGCGTGGTCGGGTCGTGGATGGCAAAGAAGGCCAGCAACAGCGTGCGGTAGTCGATCACGGCCGGATCGAAGCGCACTTCGACCACTTCGGCGTGGCCGGTTTCGCCGCCGCATACGCTGTGGTAATCCGGATTCGGCGTTGCGCCACCGGCATAGCCGGAAACCACCGACTCGACGCCGGCAAGTTGGACGAATGCCGCTTCGAGGCACCAGAAGCAGCCGCCACCGAGGGTGGCGACATCTGCGCTTTGTTCGCTATTCATTCGCGCGGTCTCGCTCGCCGGCCTCGAGCTTCAAACCCGCTCGATGATCATGGCGATGCCCTGGCCGACGCCGATGCACATGGTGCACAACGCGTAGCGGCCGCCGCTGCGATGCAACTGGTACATCGCGGTCGTCACCAGGCGCGCGCCGCTCATGCCCAGCGGATGGCCGATCGCAATGGCGCCGCCGTTGGGATTGACCCGGGCGTCGTCGTCCGCCAGCCCGAGGTCGCGCGTAACGGCCAAGCCCTGCGCGGCGAAGGCTTCGTTGAGTTCGATGACATCCATCTGGTCGAGCCGCAGGCCGGTCAGGGCCAGCAGTTTCTTCACCGCCGGGGCCGGACCGAAACCCATGATGCGCGGCGCCACACCTGCCGTGGCCATGGCCACGATGCGCGCCTTCGGTGTCAGGCCGTGCTGTTTGGCAGCGGCCTCGGAGGCGATCAGCAGGGCGCAGGCGCCGTCATTGACGCCCGAGGCATTGCCGGCAGTCACCGTGAGTTCCGGACCGTTGATGCCTTTCAGTTTGGCCAGCTGCTCCAGCGTGGTGTCGGGGCGCGGATGCTCGTCGGTGTCGAAGAGCTTCGGCTCGCCTTTCTTCTGCGCGATTTCGACGGCTATGATCTCGTCCCTGAATCGCCCGGCGGCTTGAGCGGCCCCCCAGCGCTGCTGCGAGCGCAAGGCGAAGGCGTCCTGGTCGGCGCGCCCGATCTTGAATTCGGCGGCGACGTTGTCGGCGGTCTCCGGCATCGAGTCGACGCCGTACTGCTGCTTCATCAGCCTGTTGACGAAGCGCCAGCCGATGGTCGTGTCATATACGGCGTTGCTGCGCGAAAAGGCGCTCTCGGCCTTGGGCATGACAAAGGGTGCGCGGCTCATGCTTTCGACGCCGCCGGCGATCATCAGCGACGTTTCGCCGGCCTTGATCGCGCGCGAGGCGGTGCCGACGGCGTCCATGCCGGAACCGCACAGCCGGTTGATGGTGGCTCCCGCCACCTCGACCGGCAGGCCCGCCAGGAGGCCCGCCATGCGCGCCACGTTGCGGTTGTCTTCGCCGGCCTGATTGGCGCAGCCGTAGATGACATCCTCGACCCGTTGCCAATCGACCTTGCCGTTGCGCGCGACCAGGGCCTTGATCGGCAGCGCGGCCAGGTCGTCGGTACGGATGCCTGACAGGGTGCCGCCGTACCGGCCTATCGGTGTGCGTACGGCGTCGCAGATGAATGCCTGCTGACTCATGGATTTTCGCTTTCGTCGAAGAAGTGTCCCTTGATCCGGGTGGAGCGGCCGCGAAACAGGGCAATGGTCTTGCCGTCCTGATTCGTGACCTCGATGTCGTAAATGCCGGTGCGGCCGCCCTGATGCCTCGCGCCGCCCGTGGCCGTGAGTGTATCGCCAAGATGGGCGGGTGCGATGAAGTTGATGTCGACGCCGGCAGCCACCGCGCGGTGGTTGAAGCTGTTGCAGGCGTAAGCGAAGTTGGTGTCGGCCAAGGCGAAAATGAAACCGCCGTGGCAGATGCCGTGGCCGTTCACCATGTCCTGGCGCACCTTCATGCTCACCGTGGCGCCGCCGGGCGTGGTGCTGGCGATGGTGATGCCGAGACCGCGTGCGGCGTGGTCGTCCGGCCACATGACTGCGGTGCATCGATCGGCGATTTGTTGGGGTGTCATGCTCATCATTCGCCCGTGAAGTCGGGGCTGCGCTTATCCATGAAGGCGGCGACGCCCTCGCGGTAGTCGTGGCCGAAGCCCAGTTCCTGCTGGCTGGCGCGTTCCAGTTCGAGCTGCTGTTCGAGGCTGTTGCCGCTGCTGGTGTAAATGGCCTGCTTGGTGCGGGCCAGCCCCTTGGTCGGCGCCGTACTGAAATGAACGGCCAGTCTTTCGGCTTCGGCGATCAGTTTGTCGTCATCGACACATTTCCAGATCAGCCCCCAGTCCGCAGCCTGCTCTGCCGAAAGCTTGTCGCCCAGCATTGCCAAGCCCATGGCGCGGGCCGTGCCGACCAGGCGAGGCAGCGCCCAGGTGCCGCCCGCATCGGGCACCAGTCCGAGCTTGCAGAAGGCCTGGATGAAGGAGGCGGAGCGCCCGGCGAGCACCAGGTCGCAGGCCAGTGCAATACTGGCTCCGGCTCCGGCGGCGACGCCATTGACGGCACAGATCACCGGCATTTCAAGAGCGTGCAATCCCAGGATCAGGGGCGTGTAGTAGGTCTCTATGGTATGGCCGAGATCGACCGGATCGGCGCCAGCCATGACGTTGCGTTCGGAGAGATCCTGGCCGGCGCAGAAAGCGCGGCCGGCTCCCGTCAACAGCAGCACGCGGGCTCCAGCGTCGCGTGTGCGGGCCAGCGCATCGCGCAGCTCGAGATGCATTTCGGCGTTGAAGCTGTTGAGCCGGTCCGGACGGTTGAGGGTGACGCGAGCGATGCCGCTCTCGAGGGAAAAGATGATGTGCTGGTAGTTCATCGGCGGGGCTCCGGGGGATACAGTGGAATTCTTCCAGCTTGCTTGCGGTCTGCCTCAGACATCCGGCCATTGCGCAGCAGCAGGCAAGCAATTAACGTAGCATGGGTCCGAAAACCTGGAACGGAAACAGATTCATTGTGACACAAAATGATGGGTTAGTTTAGAATCAAAATGTATCAGGTTCTACCTTTCCGGCGACGGTAATCGTGGCCAACTTCGGAGCAGGCTCCAATGAAAGTCTATGAGATTGACGGCATCGTGCCGGTGGTGGATCCGACGGCCTACGTGCACCCGTCGGCCGTCCTGATTGGCGACGTCGTCGTCGGCGCCGGCGCCTACATCGGACCCTGCGCCAGCTTGCGCGGCGATTTCGGTCGCTTGTTCATCGGTGCCGGCGCCAACGTGCAGGACTG
>DAIOGL010000009.1:0-14022 GCA_036745235.1 Sulfuritalea sp. | reverse complement strand
CTGGATCTGGTGCAGCGCTGCCATGCCTCGATGAGGGAAGTCGAGGCGCTGACGGCGGTCGAGCCGGATCGCAAACGGGTCAAGCTGCCCGAGCTCAAGACCTTGAAGGAAACCCGCGGCGGCTGATCCGACCCCGGCTCATGAGTCGGCGCGGGTGATACGGTGATCTTGGAGCGTGGTCTGCGCCACGGCATGCTCCCATCCCTGCATCAGCTCATTGGCGCGGCTGCGTGACATTGTCGGATGGAATACGCGTTCCGCCTGCCAGTGCGTCGCCAGCTCGTCGAGCCCGGCATAGACCCCGGTGGACAACCCGCCCAGGTAGGCGGCGCCGAGGGCCGTGGTTTCGATGACTTGCGGACGCACCACGGGAATACCCAGCAGGTCGGCCTGAAACTGCATCAGCAGGTTATTCACGCAGGCTCCGCCATCGACCCGCAACTCAGTGACGCCGCCGTCCCCGAGATCGCGGCTCATCGCCTGCAATAGCGCTGCGCTCTGGAAGGCGATGCTTTCCAGGGCCGCACGGGCAATGTGCGCGACGGTGGTCCCGCGGCTCAGGCCGAGAATGGCGCCGCGTGCGTCAGGCTTCCAGTAGGGTGCGCCGAGTCCGGTGAAGGCCGGCACGAACATCACGCCGCCGCTGTCGGGCACGCTCTCGGCCAGACCCTGCACGGCCTCGCTGCCGCGGATGGCCTGCAGGCCGTCGCGCAGCCATTGCACCACCGCGCCGCCGACGAACACGCTGCCCTCGAGGGCAAACTCGGGCCTGTCATCGATCTGCGCGGCACTGGTGGTGATCAGGCCGTTGCGGCTGGCATGGCATTGCTCGCCGGTGTGCATGAGCATGAAGCAGCCGGTGCCGTAGGTGTTCTTGGCCAGGCCCGCGCTGAAGCAGGCTTGTCCGAACAGAGCGCTTTGCTGGTCCCCCGCGATGCCGCCTATGGCGATCGGCGCGCCGAACAGATCGGCGTTGGTGTGGCCATAGACATGGCTGGATGCATGCACCGCGGGCAGAACTTCACGCGGAATATCGAGCATCGCCAGCAAGTCCTCGTCCCACTGGTTGCGATGGATGTCGAACAGCATGGTACGCGACGCATTGCTGACGTCGGTGGCATGCACGGCGCCGCCCGTCAGCTGCCAGGCCAGCCAGGAGTCGACGGTGCCGAAGGCCAGTTCGCCGCGGCCTGCCGCTTCGCGCGCACCGGGGACGTTGTCCAGAATCCACTTCAGCTTGGTGCCGGAAAAATAGGCATCGACGACGAGACCGGTCCGTTCGCGCACCAGGGTTTCGAAGCCGCGCTGCCTCAGCGCGGCGCAGGTGGACTCGGTGCGCCGGTCCTGCCAGACGATGGCGTTGCACAGCGCTTCGCCACTGCTGCGATTCCATACCAGCGTGGTTTCACGCTGGTTGGTGATGCCGATGGCGGCGACATCGGCGGCGCGGATGCCGGCCTTGTTCAGCGCTTCCTGCGCCGTTGACAGCTGCCCGGCCCAGATTTCGCGTGGGTCGTGCTCGACCCAGCCGGGCTGGGGAAATATTTGGCGCAATTCGCGCTGGGCCATGGTCACGATGCGGCCCTTCGTGTCGAACACGATGCTGCGCGAGCTGGAGGTGCCCTGGTCCAGGGCCAACAAGAAGCGAGGGCGGTTCATCGAGGTCTCCGGCAGGTGACGAGATCTACGTCATCGGGAACTGGAACGCCGTCATTATGCAGGCTGTCTGTGAGTGAACCCGCAATGCCGAAGCGGAGGCATGTAAGCTTCGATTAAGTGAGCTTATGGTAGTATTTCGCGCCGCAACAACGGCGCCCCATGGCTGCTTCTTCTGTCCTTGCGGCGATGCACAATCACTTCGGAAACGGTCCCGCGGGAGGGTGGGTGCCGCTTTCGCTGCAACAAGACCGACAAACCCTGCATGGATCAATGTCGGCTCCAAATCAACGCAGCATCTACAACAAGGAAGACGCATGAAGATCCACGAATATCAGGGCAAGGAAATCCTGAAAAAATTCGGCGTGACGACCCCGCGCGGCATCCCCTGCTTCTCTGTCGACGAGGCGGTGAAGGCAGCGGAGACTCTGGGTGGCAAGGTTTGGGTGGTCAAGGCCCAGATCCATGCCGGTGGACGCGGGAAAGGCGGCGGCGTGAAGGTCGCCAAGAATCCCGACGAAGTCAGAATTTATGCGAAAGCCATTCTTGGCATGCAGCTCACGACGCACCAGACCGGCCCCGAGGGACAGAAAGTGCGACGTCTGCTGATCGAGGAAGGCGCCGACATCAAGAAGGAATACTACGTTGCCGCCCTGACCGACCGCGCCACGCAGAAGGTCGCCATGATGGCGTCCTCGGAGGGCGGCATGGACATCGAGGAAGTCGCGCACAAGACGCCCGAGAAAATCATCAAGGTCTTCGTCGATCCGCTGGTCGGGCTTACCGATGAGCAGGCGGCCGAACTGGCCAAGGGCATTGGCGTGCCGGCCGGCTCGATGGCGCAGGCAGTGGATACCTTCAAGAAGCTCTACACCTGCTACATGGAAACCGATGCGTCCCTGGCCGAAATCAATCCGCTGATCCTGGAAGGCAATGGCGGCATCAAGGCGCTCGACGCCAAGTTCAACTTCGACTCCAATGCCCTCTACCGTCATCCCGAGATCGTTGCCTACCGCGACCTGGATGAAGAGGATGCCGACGAGATCGAGGCATCGAAATACGATCTGGCCTACATCTCGCTCGATGGCAACATCGGCTGCCTGGTGAATGGCGCGGGCCTGGCGATGGCGACCATGGATACCATCAAGCTGTTCGGTGCCGAGCCGGCCAACTTCCTCGACGTCGGTGGCGGCGCCACCACGGAGAAGGTGACCGAAGCCTTCAAGATCATGCTCAAGAACCCCAAGGTCAAGGGCATTCTGGTCAATATCTTCGGCGGCATCATGAAGTGCGACACGATTGCCGCGGGCGTTGTCGCTGCGGCCAAGGAAACCCACCTCAGCGTGCCGCTGGTGGTCCGCATGAAGGGCACCAACGAAGACCTCGGCAAGCAGATCCTGAGGGATTCCGGCCTGCCGATCATTTCCGCCGACACCATGGCCGAGGCCGCGACGAAAATTGTCGCCGCCGTCAAGTAAGGAACCACTATGTCCATCCTGATCAACAAAGACACCAAGGTCATCACCCAGGGCATCACCGGGAAGACCGGCCAGTTTCACACCGAGAAGTGCCAGGAATACGCCAACGGCAAGAACTGCTTCGTCGCCGGCGTGAATCCGAAGAAGGCCGGCGAGAAGATTTTCGACATCCCGATCTTCGCCTCGGTCAAGGAAGCCAAAGCGCAGACCGGCGCCACGGTTTCAGTGATCTACGTGCCCCCCGCAGGCGCCGCCGACGCGATCTGGGAGGCCTGCGAAGCCGACCTCGACCTGGCGATCTGCATCACCGAAGGCATCCCGGTACGGGACATGCTGATGGTCCGCAACAAGATGAAGGCGAAGGAAGCCAAGGGCGGCAAGAAGACCCTGCTGCTTGGTCCGAATTGCCCGGGCATCATTACGCCGGACGAGATAAAGATCGGCATCATGCCCGGCCACATTCACCGCAAGGGACGCATCGGCGTGGTATCGCGCTCAGGCACGTTGACCTACGAAGCCGTGGCGCAGCTCACCGAAATCGGGCTGGGCCAATCCACCGCTGTGGGCATCGGCGGCGACCCGATCAACGGCCTCAAGCATATCGACATCATGCGGGCCTTCAACGACGATCCTGACACCGATGCGGTGATCATGATCGGCGAAATCGGCGGCCCGGATGAGGCCGAAGCGGCGGTGTGGTGCAAGGCCAACATGAAGAAGCCGATCGTTGGCTTTATCGCCGGCGTTACGGCGCCGGCCGGCAAGCGCATGGGACATGCCGGCGCGCTGATTTCCGGCGGTGCCGATACGGCCGATGCGAAGCTCGCGATCATGGAGGAATGCGGCTTCACGGTGACGCGCAATCCGTCGGAAATGGCCAAGCTGCTCAAGGCGCTGTTGAAGGAGCAAAGTCGGCGCGGGCGACACGCCAAAAGGCCGCGCCGGTGCAAGCCGGGGCGGCTTTTTTGTGCCTAGAATGACAACATGGCCGGGCGAGCGAGGGCCAATGTCATGAAATTGATTGACGTAGTTGATGCAGGACTGTAAGAATTGCGTTTATTGTCCTGTTTTAATGGGGGCTCTCACACGGGGTTGCAACCGATGAAGAAGGCAGACTTCTGGAAAAGTGACTGGTTCTTCGGTGTTGTGGTCAGCGTCGTCGTGCTGGTACTGGGCAATGGTGAATTGCTGCAGGGTCTGGAGCGCAAGGCCTACGACATGGGTGTGGCGGCCGCATCGCGCAATCCCTCGGACAAGGTCGCAGTCATTGCGATCGACAAGCCCAGTCTGGATAACATCGGCCGCTGGCCCTGGTCGCGCGAGATCATGGCGGACATGGTGGACAAGCTGGCGTCCGCCAAGGCCAAGGTGATTGCCACGACGGTGTTCTACTCCGAGCCGCAGCGCGACCAGGGCTTGGCCTACATCAACAAGCTGATTGAAACCTGCGGCGTGACTGTGCCTTCTGTGGCGGCAGTCGCCGCAATACCGGCGGCACCCGTACCCGGCCCCGCCGCGGCCGCCGCCGCAGTTCCCGCTCCTGCCCCCGCGCCGGCGGAAGTTGCGACACCCCCCGCTCCGGCGCCTTCGTCCTGCCCGCAGATCGAGTCGATACTGCTCGAGGCTGACCAGAAGCTCAATACCGACCGGCGTCTGGCTGACGCATTCGCCAAGGCGGGCAACGTCGCGTTGCCGATGCTGTTCGTGCTGGGTGAGCCGCGCGGACGACCGGACAAGGATCTCCCGGATTACGTGAAGAAGAATGCGGTGAAGCTCTCCGGCGCTGCAGAGTCGCCTCCCTGGCCGACGCTCGGCGTCGATGCGGGCGTGATTGAGCCGCTGGGCAGGGTGGCAACGGCGATCGGCCATCTCAATGTGATCGCGGACGTGGACGGTGCGATCCGCACCGAGCCCCTGGTGCTGGCCCACTTCGATCAGGCCTATCCTTCCCTGTCCCTGCTGGTGGCGGCGAAGAGCCACAATCTGACCGTGGCGGACATCCAGGTGACGGCCGGCGAATCGGTCAAGCTCGGCAAGCTCAAGATCGGCACGGACATCGATACGCGGATGCTGACTTTCTACTACAAGGACCGCGACGGCAGCCCGGCCTTCCAGGTCGATTCGTTCTTTGATGTCAAAAGCGGGAAGATTCCCTACGAGAAGTACCGCGACAAGATCGTCCTGATAGGGCCGACGTCTTCCTCGGTAGGCAGCGTGTTCGTCACTCCGATCAACCCCGCCATGCCCGCCGTGCTGATGCAGGCGCATGCGGTCTCCAGCCTGCTGTCCGAGCACTTCTTCGTCGCCCCGACCTGGGGCATCTGGGTCGAAAGGCTGGTCTTCCTTCTGATCGCGGCCTACCTGATTGCCTTGCTGCCGAGAATCAAGGCCGGGATGGCCGCGGGGATTACCGTCGGTCTGCTGGTGACATTGATCGCCGTCCATTTTGTGTTGATGACGACACAGTTGATGTGGATCCAGTTGATGGTGCCGGCAACCCTGCTGCTCGTCGGCCACTTGCTGCTCACCGTCAAGCGTTTCGTCGTGACCGAGCGCGGCAAGGAAAAGTCCGATGCAGACTCAGCGGAATCCAACCGCATGCTGGGTCTGGCCTTTCAGGGGCAAGGCCAACTCGACATGGCCTTCGACAAGTTCCGCAAGTGTCCGATGGACGAGCAGTTGATGGAAAACATGTACAACCTGGCGCTCGATTTCGAACGCAAGCGCCAGTTCAACAAAGCGGAGGCGGTATTCCGCTACATCTTCGATTTCAATCCAAAGTTTCGCGACATCGAATCCCGTGTGAATCGGGCCAAGCAGCTTTCGGAAACCGTGATTCTCGGTGGCGGCAGCGGGGGGCGGAGCAACGCCAGCCTTATCGATACGGCAGGCAACGTGGAAAAGCCGATGCTGGGTCGCTACGAGATCGAGAAGGAACTGGGCAAGGGGGCGATGGGCGTGGTCTATCTGGGCCGCGATCCGAAGATCAACCGCATCGTGGCGATCAAGACCATGGCGCTGTCGCAGGAGTTCGAGGCCGACGAACTGGCCGAGGTAAAGGAACGATTCTTCCGCGAGGCCGAAACTGCCGGGCGCCTCAACCACCCCAACATCGTCACGATGTTCGATGCCGGCGAGGAGCACGATCTGGCCTACATCGCGATGGAGTTTCTCAAGGGCAAGGATCTGGTGCCTTATTCCAAGACGGGAAATCTGATGCCTCTGCCGCGCGTCATGAGCATCGTCGCGCGAGTTGCCGATGCTTTGTCCTACGCGCATGAAAATCATGTCGTGCATCGTGACGTCAAACCGGCCAACATCATGTATGAGCCGGAGTCCGATCAGGTCAAGGTGACCGATTTCGGCATTGCGCGGATTACCGATTCGTCAAAGACCAAGACCGGAATGGTGCTGGGCACGCCGAGCTATATGTCGCCGGAGCAGCTGGCCGGCAAGAAGATCGATGGTCGTTCCGACCTCTTCTCGCTGGGTGTCATGTTGTACCAGATGGCTTGCGGCAAGCTGCCTTTCGAGGGCGATTCGATGGCGCAACTGATGTTCCGCATCGCAAATGAGCCGCATCCGGACATTCGCGGCATCAATCCCGATCTGCCGGACTGCCTGTTGGCGATCATCGACAAGGCCCTGACGAAGGATCCCGACACGCGCTACCAGACCGGTGCGGAATTCGCGCGGGATATTCGAACCTGCATGGCGATGCAGAGCACCGGTGCCGGTGCCGCTGCCGATGGTTCCGGCGTCGATATCAGCATTTGAGGACACGATCCATGGATATGACTGCCGTTCTGGAGATTGTCACCCGCAGCGATCCGGGGATGGTGCGCTCGAACAACGAAGATTCGGTCATGGCCAATCCGCTGCGCGGGTTTGCCGTGCTGGCCGATGGCATGGGCGGATACAACGCGGGCGAGGTGGCCAGCGGCATTGCTACGTCCCTGCTTGGCACCGAACTGGAAAAGGCCTTCATCGAGCGTGAGCCGAGCAGCAAGGACGCTTCGGGCAAGTCCTGGGCGCACGTCAGTCTCGAGAAGGAAATGGCCCACGTCAATTCTGCGATCTATCAGAAAGCGCAGAATGAGCCGCAGTGCGCTGGAATGGGTACGACGCTGGTGGTCGGCATCTTTCACGACAACCGCGTGACTGTCGGCCACATTGGAGATTCCCGGCTTTACAGAATGCGAGGCGAGGTCTTCCAGCAGATCACACGCGATCATTCGCTGCTGCAGGAGCAGATCGAGGCCGGCATAATCACCCTCGAGCAGGCGCGCCATTCTCAGAACAAGAATTTGGTCACCCGTGCCGTGGGCATCGATCCCGAGGTTGAGGCGGAGATACACGATCACGAGGTATTGCCGGGCGACGTCTATCTGTTTTGTTCGGACGGCCTCAACGATATGGTTGAGGACGACGAAATTGCCATGACTTTGGGCGCGCTGTCGGCCAATCTGGAGTTGTGTGCGATGCAATTGGTGCAGATGGCCAACGACAACGGCGGCCGCGACAATGTTTCGGTAATCCTGGTCAAGGTGAAGGGCGAATTCCCGGCCGCGCGCGGCTGGTGGGCCCGTTTCCTGGCTTGGTTCAAGTAATGCAGCGCTCAGTGACCTCGAAGGACGAAAACAATGGCTAAGCTCATACTCAGCATGGAAAACACAATGCTCAAGGAAATTCCCTTGACCAAGGAGCGCACCACGATCGGTCGCAAGCCGCACAATGACATCCAGATCGACAATTTGGCGATTTCCGGCGAACACGCGGTGGTGATCACCATCCTCAATGACTCTTTTCTCGAGGACTTGGGCAGCACCAACGGCACTTTCGTCAATGGCCAATCGGTCAAGAAGCACTTCCTGCAGAACGGCGACACCATCGAACTCGGCAAATACCGGCTGAAATTTGTCAGCGAGGTGCCGCAGCAGACTTCAAACGCGGACTTCGAGAAAACCATGATCCTGCGCCCGGGCGCGGCGCACAAACCTGCGGCCCAGACTGCGCCCGTCGTATCCGGTGCGCCCGCCGCTCCTGCGGCGGCTCCGCCTCCTGCCGCTCCGGCTCACATGGCTACTTCCCCGGGCATGGCCTCGCAACAACCGCCGGCAGCGCCTGCCGCCACGGCCGCCGCCGCGCCTGCCGCGCCTGCCGCACCAGCGCTGCCTTTGGGGGCAATCCAGATACTTTCCGGCGGCAATGCCGGCAAGGAGATGGAACTGACCAAGACCCTCACCACACTGGGCAAGCCGGGCGTCCAGGTCGCTGTCATCGCGCGTCGTCCCCACGGCTACTTCATTACCCATGTGGAGGGCGCCAACTTCCCAGTGGTCAACGGCTCGGCAATCGGGACCCAGGCACATCAGCTGAGGGACCACGATGTGATCGAATTGGCCGGCATCAAGATGGAATTCTTCCTCAAGAGTTGAGTCAGAGCAAGACGCATTCATGGAGATCTCTTGAAACAGTATCTTCCTCGTTACGTACTTGGACTTCTGATTCTTCTGGTCCTGCTCGGCCATTCTGCGCGCATCTACCAGATACCGTTCATTAATCATCTGGATGCGCTGATCTATGATGTGAAAGTGCGCCTGACCATGCCGCAAGGCGTCGACGAGCGCGTGGTGATACTGGACATCGACGAGAAGTCGCTCGCCGAACAGGGGCGGTGGCCGTGGGGACGCGACAAGCTGGCGACCCTGATGACCAAGCTGTTCGATGAGTACGGAGTCAAGCTGGTCGGCTTCGACGTGGTCTTCGCGGAGCCTGACGAGAGTTCCGGCCTCAAGACGCTGGAAGCCCTGGCGAAGAAGGAACTGAAGGATGTCGGGGGCTTCCAGTCCACGCTGCGGGATTTGCGGCCTCAGCTGGATCATGATGCGCGCTTCGCTGCAGCGCTGAAGAATCGGCCGGTCATTCTCGGGTACTATTTTTCCAGCAAGGAAGGCGGTGTTAGTTCAGGCGCGGCGCCTGAGCCCGTATTCCCGGCCGGCACCTTCAGTGGCCGCAACATCGGCTTCACGCAATGGGTCAGTCATGGCGGCAATCTGCCTGAATTCCAGAAGGCAGCAGCTGGCGGCGGCCATTTCAATCCTCTGGTCGACATCGATGGAATCTCGCGTCGCGTGCCCTTGCTGGTCGAATACAAGGGGCAATACTACGAGTCCCTCTCGCTTGCGATGGTCCGCAATCTGCTCGGCAATCCGCCGATCACTCCGGGCTATCCAGAGAATTCGCCAGGGGCGTATGCCGGAATGGAGTGGCTGGACCTCAAGGCGGCGGGCGGCGGGGTGATGCGAATTCCAGTGGATGAAAACGCGGCGACGCTGATACCCTATCGCGGCTATCAGGGAAGCTTCCCCTATGTTTCGATCACCGATGTTCTCAACGATCGGGTTCCCAAGGAGAAACTCGCCGGGCGCGTGATGGTGGTCGGTACCACGGCGCCGGGGCTCATGGACTTGCGGGCAACGCCGGTGGGCGCTGCTTATCCAGGGGTCGAAATCCACGCCAATCTGATCGCGGGCATGCTTGACGGCGTGGTGAAGCACAAGCCACCGTATATTCTCGGCGCCGACGTGATGCTGGTGCTGATTGCGGGTGCCGTGATGGCCTTCCTGTTGCCTATGCTGTCGCCGCTGCGCGCGACGATCGTCGGCATCATCGTCTTGCTGTTTCTGCTCAGCGTGAATTTCAGCTTCTGGCATGTCGCCAATGTCGTTCTGCCGCTGGCCAACGGCATGATCGCGATCGTGCTCCTGTATGCGATGAACATGTCTTGGGGCTACTTCGTCGAGTCGCGAACCAAACGCCAGCTGACCGGATTGTTCGGCCAGTATGTGCCGCCGGAACTTGTCGAGGAAATGAGCCGCGATCCCGAGAACTACAGCATGGCCGGACGCAAGGCCGAACTCACCGTGCTTTTTTCGGATATACGCGGATTCACCACTATTTCCGAAGGGCTTGAACCGAACGAGTTGGCCACCCTGATGAATCAGTATCTCGGTGCCATGACCCTGATCGTGCGCAAGCACAGGGGGACGCTGGACAAATACATCGGCGACGCCATCATGGCATTTTGGGGTGCGCCCGTCGACGATCCCGAGCATGCGAAACATGCCGTGCTCACCGGGCTCGAAATGCATGTTGCACTGCACGAACTAAACAAGGACTTGGTGGCGCACGGCGGGCCTGAACTCAAGATCGGTGTCGGCGTAAATACGGGGCCAATGACAGTCGGCGACATGGGATCGCCGGTGCGGCAGTCCTACACGGTAATGGGCGACGCCGTGAACCTTGGCTCGCGCCTGGAGGGAATCACCAAGCAGTACGGGGTTGGCATGATCGTGGGCGAAAGCACCCGCGACATGGTGAAGAAGGAATTTGTCTTCCGCGAACTGGATCGCGTACGCGTCAAAGGCAAGGCAGACCCGGTCGGAATTTATGAACCTGTCGGCGAGGAGGGCAAGGTCTCGCAAGAGGATATGGACGAGATCAAGCTATGGAACCAGGCCTTGCGCTCCTACCGGGCGCAGGACTGGGACAAGGCGGAACTGACGCTGATGAACCTTCAGCGCATGAAGCCGCGCTATCTCTATGATCTGTACGTCAAGCGCGTTGAACATCTGCGCAAGGAGCCGCCTGGAGAAAGCTGGGACGGCGTCACCATTTTCGAAACAAAATGAGACAATACCCGTCATCCTTCTTCCCAAGCAAGAGGGCGAAACCGGTTGAACCGCACGCGTGGTTTCCGGTTGTTGAATGGCCGCCGGCTTGGGGCGGCCCGGCACAGGCGGCCACGAAAAAATGAAGGTACGCATTCTCGGTTGCAGCGGCGGAATCGGTGGGCGACATCTGCGGACCACGTCGCTCTTGGTCGATAATGACATCTTGATCGATGCCGGCACGGGAGTCGGCGATCTGGCGATCGCCGAACTCGTCCAGATCGATCACGTCTTCATCACCCACTCGCACCTGGATCACGTCGCCTGCCTGCCGTTCATGGTCGATACCGTGGGTGACATGCGCAATCGCCCGCTGATCGTACACGCAACCGAGGCGACGCTCGAAATCATCCGCGCGCATATTTTCAACTGGGCCATCTGGCCCGACTTCAGTCAGATACCGACGGCGGAGAAGCCTTTCCTCCGTTTTTCTCCTATCCGCGTGGGTGAGGCGATAGACCTGGACGGCCGGAGGGTGATTCCGCTGCCGGCGAATCACACGGTGCCGGCGGTCGGCTATCAGCTTGATTCCGGGCAGGCGAGTCTGGTATTCACCGGCGATACCGGACCGTGTCCCGAACTGTGGCAGACCATCAACAGTATTCGCAATCTGCGCTACCTGATTATCGAGTGCGCATTCTCCGATCGTGAGAAGCGGCTCGCCGTGGCCTCGCTGCATCTGTGCCCGAGCATGCTGCTGGAGGAACTCACCAACCTGCAGCGCGACGCCGAAGTCTTCATCACTCATCTGAAGCCGGGACAAATCGAATTGACCATGCAGGAGATTGAAGACTGCATTGGCGAGTTCCGTCCGGGCATGCTGCAGAACAATCAGCTGTTCGAGATCTGACCATGGCTGAACCGGTAAGCATCGACCTGCTGGCCCGCCTGCAACCGCTGACATTGCTGGGAAGCGGGGGTTTGCGTGAGCTGTTGCCACGTTGTCGAACGCACGCCTTCACGCGCGGCAGCGACCCATTTGGCACCAGCGGCTGGAGTGGTCAAGTAGTCTATCTGGTGCGGGGGCAACTTCTGGCGAGCATGCCGGACGGCACATCCCGGGTTCTCGTCGGCGGCCATGATCTTGCGACTGAGCCGGTGGCGCGCCCGGGGAAGACACCGGTGTCGAGCATGGCCATCACCGATGTCGAACTGCTCAGCCTGGAGGAAGACCTGCTGGACATCGTCGTGACCTGGAACCAGCTGGCCGTCCCGGGCGACAGTGCGCATGGCAGCGACGATCAGACCGACTGGCGGATGATGTCCGGGATGCTGGGCGTGGACAACATTACGGTCGGGGTGTTCGCCTCCCTGCCTCCCGCCCATATTCAATCGCTGCTGGCGAAGTTCAGCCGCCTCCCGGCGAAGCGCGGCCAGACCATCATCAAGCAGGGTGACCCAGGCGATTACTACTACCTGATCGAACGCGGACGCTGCAAGGTTTCCCGGCTGGTCGCCGGGTCTCCCGTGCAGCTGGCGGAACTCAAGGAAGGCGACGCGTTCGGCGAGGAGGCCCTGGTGGCCGATACCGTGCGCAACGCGACCGTGACGATGAATACCGATGGCGTACTGCTGCGCCTGTCGAAGCAGGATTTCAACGAACTGCTGCGCGCCCCGTTGCTGCAGAGTGTGACCGGTGCCGAGGCCGAGCGGCGGGTTGCTGCCGGCGCGACATGGATTGATGTCCGATTCCCGGCCGAATATCAAAGTGATGGCTATCCGGGCGCTATCAACATTCCGCTCAACGATATTCGTCAGGCGTCGGCGGCGCTCGATCCCGCAAAGGAATACATTGTCTATTGTCAGACGGGACGTCGCAGTTCCGCCGCTGCATTTTTGCTTTCCCAGCGTGGATTCCACGCCGCCCTGCTTGACGGCGGCATGAGGGCGCGCGCTGGTGCCATGGAGTCAGTCGAATGAGTGCCGTTCCTGCTGCACCTGCCGAGGCCGCTGCGTCCGATGTGGACACCCGCCTGGCGTTTTTCAAGAATCTTCAGGTCGTCACCAACAAGGTTCATGCCACCTCCAACATCGATGAAATCATGCTGGAGCTGTCGGGCGATATCTGCAGTTTGTTCAATGCCGATCGCCTGACGATCTACTCGGTCGGTGAGGACAAGGCTTCCATTGTTTCCAAGGTCAAGACGGGCCTGAATTCCTTCAAGGATCTGCGCCTTCCGATCGCCGACCAGAGCATTGCCGGCCATGTGGCCTTGGCCAAGAAGACGGTGAATATCCGCGACGTATATGACGACGCGGAGCTCAAGGCGATCAATCCGTCGCTGCGCTTTTTGCAGGAGGTCGACAAGCGGACAGGATATCGCACCAAGCAGATGCTGGTGGCGCCGGTTGTCGATGCGCAGAGTGGCGAGCTGCTCGGCGTCGTCCAGATCATCAACAACAAAGCAGGGACTCCTTTTGCCGCGATTGCGCAGGAAGGTGTCAAGGGGCTGTGCGAGACGCTGGCGATCGCCTTCAACCAGCGCAGCAAACCAGCGCAGGCCGTCAAGACAAAGTACGATTTTCTGGTGTCCGACGCCGTCATTTCGCCGCAGGAGCTTGAGCTGGCGACCCGCACCGCACGACGGAAGAATCTCGACATCGAGGAGGTTCTGGTCAACGAGTTCCAGGTCAAGCATCAGGCCTTGGGCACTGCCCTGGGCAAGTTCTTCAACGTCCCCTACGAGCCATTCAGGCCCGACCGCATCAAACCGGTAGACCTCCTGAAGAATCTCAAGCGGGACTTCCTCGAACAGGCCAAGTGGGCGCCCGTGGAGGAAGGACCGGAAGGCGTGATGGTGGTCTGCATGGACCCGGAGCAGGTCAAGGGATCGCGCGTGGTCAACAACGTCTTCCCGCGGGCAAAGGTCGCTTACCGGGTCACCACCAACCACGAGTTCATCCAGACGCTCGATCAGCTGTTTGGTGCTTCCGGAGTCCCCGGCTTCACCGATGACAGCTCCGTCGGTGACCTGTTGTCGACTCTCGATCAGGACGAGGGTGAAGGTGAAGGGGGTGCCGCCGACGATATATCGGCAGCGGCGGACAATGAACTGGTCAAGCTGGTCAATAAGATCATCATCGACGCATATCAGATGGGCGCCTCCGATATTCACATCGAGCCGGGGCTGGGCAAGGACAAGGTGCTGATCCGC
>DAIOGL010000008.1:0-21646 GCA_036745235.1 Sulfuritalea sp. | reverse complement strand
AGTCAGGCCACGCGCAAGATCTACGGACGCGATTTCATCGATGAATTTCTGCCCCAGGCCAAGGCGTACATCAAGCTGGTCGGCGAGCGGCCGCACACGCAGAAGGTCAATGAGGACCGCAAGGCGGCCATGGAAGCCTTCATGTCACGGACCAAGAAATGACCGACGCAGTCCGCACCGGGCTGACGGATGGGGTGTTCCGGATTGAAATGGCCCGGCCGGAGAAGAAGAACGCTCTCACTGCCGAGATGTACCAGACCATGGCGAATGCGCTCGCAGCCGCCGAAGCGAATCCGGCGGCGCTGGTCATCCTGATTTCCGGCGCAGGCGGCAACTTCACTGCCGGAAACGATCTGCACGACTTCCTCGACAAGCCGCCGCTGGATGAAAGTGCGCCGGTGTTCCGCTTCATCAATGGCTTCGCCAAGCTGCAGAAGCCCTTCGTCGCCGCCGTCGAAGGCGTTGCCGTAGGCGTCGGCACCACCATGTTGCTGCATTGCGACCTGGTGTATGCCGGGGCCGGCGCGCGCTTCGCCCTGCCGTTCGCCAATCTCGGCCTGACACCCGAAGCCGCGTCGAGCCTGCTGCTGCCCCTGCGTGCGGGTCACGCCCGGGCCGCGGAGATGCTGATGCTGGGCGAGGCTTTCTCCGCACAACGCGCGCTGGAAGTCGGCATCGTCAACGCGGTGCTGCCCGATGCACAGGTGCTGGAGCATGCACTCGAGCGCTGCCGCAAACTGACCATGCAGCCGGCGGCATCCTTGCGGCTCACCAAGCAATTGATGAAACGCGCACAGCAGGCCCTGGTCGGCGAGACAATGAACTTCGAGGCCGAGGTGTTCAAGCAGCGCCTGGTTGCTCCGGAGGCCAAGGAAGCCTTCGCCGCCTTCTTCGAAAAACGCAAGCCCGATTTCGCGAAATTCAACTAAGCCCGGCGGCAAGAGCAAGGGACCGCGGTGCTAAAATCCGCAGCCCGACGAATGGGTGGCAGAGCGGTCGAATGCACCAATCCTGGCGCCGGCCCTGCACAGCAGGGCGAGCTGGCGAAGGGCGACCGTCAGGTCGACCGCAACCAGGAGCGGCAAGCGGCGGTTGTCGTCAAAGCAGCGGAAGCGTGGCAGAGCGGTTGAATGCACCGGTCTTGAAAACCGGCAACGTCGCAAGGCGTTCGTGAGTTCGAATCTCACCGCTTCCGCCAAATGACGTCGGACATCGACGCCGGTTATTTCAGCGTCCATTCGTCGCCGCATTTGCGGCATTGGGCCCGCAGCCAGACCCCGCCGCCATGGTTTTCCAGCACAGGGTCGCCACCGTCCGGCAATGGCGCAGGGCCCGAAGACTGGATGGTGAACTTGCCATAGGCTTTGCAGCCGGGGCATGACGCCTGTTCGCCGAGGCGTTCCGCAACTTCCATCAGCAAGTGATAGCGTTTCCAACTGTACAGGGTGACGGCCAGCCCACCCAGCAGCAGCAGCGCCCCCGACACGCGCGATGCGGCTCCTCCTCCGGCCACTTCAATTCCGCTGACCAGAACGATGACGCCGAGAAACCAGCTTACGAGCCAAGCATGGCATTCGATCAACTGTCGCTCATACCAGCGTCTGAAGCCATCCGTGCGGATGCGATCGAGCGATGCCACGACATCTCCTGCCATCAATTTGACATCAGCTTAGCCCCCTGCGGTGGCCGGCGCAATGGGTCCTGCCGGGGACTTCTTCGGCTCGGCAGGTGGCTTAAGCGGGCCAGCGGGCCAGCGATGTTTCATGCCTATAATCTCTTGCGTTCCCGGATAATTGCCGCTGCCAGGAACTCGGCAGCCCGGTCGCTGTCGAAAGTGCTGGTTTCATCTCACAAGAGGACCTGGAAGATCATGGAAAACGTCCATAGTTACCCGCAGACTGCGACGCAGGAACTCGCGCAAAGGCAGAATCGCGTCCTGCGCAACACCTATGCCTTGCTTGCGCTGTCGATGGCGCCGACGATTGCCGGTGCCCTGATCGGCGTTCAGTTGAAGTTTTCGTTTCTCGCCGGCAGCCCTTTCGTTGCCTTCCTGCTGTTCCTCGGGGTGGCATGGGGCTTCATGTGGGGCATCGAGCGCACCAAGAACAGCGGCATGGGGGTAGCTCTGCTGCTGGGCTTCACGTTCTTCATGGGTTTGATGCTCTCGCGCATCGTGCAGGTTGCCCTGGGCTTTTCAAACGGCGGCAGCTTGATCGCGATGGCGGCCGGGGGAACTGGGGCGATCTTTGTCGCTCTGGCGGGTATCGCCTCGACGACCAAACGGGATTTCTCCAATATCGGCAAATTCCTCTTCGCCGGCGTGATCCTGCTGCTGGTGGCGATGATCGCCAACATCTTCTTCCAGATCCCCGCATTGGCGCTGGCAACATCCGCCATCGGCGTGGTCTTGTTCTCCGCTTACATCCTCTACGACATCAACCGCATCGTGCAGGGGGGCGAGGGCAACTACATCACGGCGACTCTGGCCGTGTATCTGGACATCTATAACATCTTCGTCAGCCTGCTGAACCTGCTGATGATGCTTAGCGGCGAGCGCGACTGATACCGACGGGGGAAGAAGTCGGCGCTGGTAGTACGGCGTCGCGCAATGAAAAACGGCGACCGTAGACTTCTGCGGTCGCCGTTTTCCATTTCGGCCTTGACTCATTTCTCGAACATGGCGATCGATTCGAGATGCGACGTATGTGGAAACATGTTGGCGATTCCGGCCCCGCGCAGGCGGTAGCCTTTCTCGTGCACCAGAACCGCGGCGTCGCGCGCGAGCGTTGCGGGACTGCATGAGACGTAGACGATGCAGCGCGGCCCGCCCTCGGCCGGCAAGGCCTTGACCACCGCTATTGCCCCCTCACGCGGCGGGTCGATCAGCAACTTGTCGAAGCTTCCCATCGCGGCAAGACTCTCCTCGGTCGCCTCAAACAGGTTGGCTACGGCGAATTCGCAGAGCGCCTCCAGTTCGTTGTGGGCGGCGTTTTCAGTCGCACGCCTGACCAGGGCGGCGCTACCCTCGATACCGAGCACGCGGGCCCCAAGCCGCGCGATGGGCAGCGCGAAATTGCCGAGGCCGCAGAACAGATCGGCGATCCGCTCCCCCGCCTGCGGCTTCAGCAGCGCCATTGCGCGACGCACCAGCATGCGATTGACGCCATGATTGACCTGGGTGAATTCGGTCGGATGAAACACCAGGTCGAGGCCGAAATCCGGCAGTTCATAGCTGAGCAGCGGCGCATCGGCGGGATGAAACAGGGCGACCGTCTCCGGCCCTTTCGACTGCAGATACCAGATAATCCCATGTGCATCGGCAAACTGCCGCAAGCGATCCAGATCGTCCGCCGTCAGGTCCACCAGGTGCCGCAGCAGGAGCACCGTTCGCGATCCGCCCACGGCGACCTCGATCTGCGGCATGCGATCCGGTTGCGACATGCCGTCGACCAGGATCTTGAGCGCGGGTATCAGCGCGGAGACGCGGGCCGGCAGCACCGGGCAGGAATCCATCAGCGCCACATAGCTGCTGTGCTTTTCGCGAAAGCCGATCAGCGCGCCGCCCTTGCTCGCGACGTAGCGCACGGAAAGACGGGCACGCAGCCGATAGCCCCAAGGAGTGCCGGCTATCGGCGGGAAGAGCTGCTCGGGCCTGAGCCTGCCGACGTGCCACAAGGCATCTTCGAGCACGCGCTGCTTGGCGGCGGTCTGTCCGGGAAGATTGAGGTGCTGCATCGAGCAGCCACCGCAAGTACCGAAATGCGGGCAAGGCGGCGCAACCCGCTGACTCGAGGCACGCAGGACGCGCAGGACGTGGGCCTTTTCGTAACTCGGCTTCCGGCGATAGCTTTCGTATTCGACTACCTCGCCCGGCAATGCGCCTTCGATGAAAACCACCTTGCCGTCAACGTGGGCGACGCCGCGGCCTTCGTGATCCAGGGATTCGATATCTGCAAGCGGCATGGCGTTTGCGTGGCCCGTTCGACAAAAGGGGGCGATTATAATCGGCCCATGAAGCCCAGTCGCATCGCCCATATCCAGCGATGAGCCCTGCCTATACGCTGATCACCAGTGAATCCGGGTATCGCCAGGCCTGCGATACGGTCCTGGCCCTGGCCGAGCACGAGATCCTGATCTTCGATCGCGATCTTGTCGCCCTGCGGCTCGAGGAGAAGGCTCGGCTCGAAGCGCTAGCCCGCTTTTTGCGGATGGACGGTCAGCGCAGAATCCGCGTGGTGCTGCACGATCCCGGGCCATTGGAGCGGGATTCGCCGCGCCTGATGCAGCTTTTTGGTCGTTTCTCGCATTGCATCGACGTGCGGCAGAGTCCGGACAACCTGCGCCATCTGGCGGATACACACATATTCGCCGACGAAAAATGCGGCGTACGCCGTTTCCATGTCGATCAACCGCGCAGCGCTCTGATCGTGGACGACCCGGCCTATATTCAGCCGTGGCTGCAACGTTTCGAGGAACTGTGGCAACTGTCCCTTCCGTGCCTGAGGTTCAATACGACCGGGCTGTGAGCCACAGGGCGGGTCGTTGCAGGTTGCTGTCTTGCACCACAGAGGCTGTTTGACATGATAAAATATTTAGTTGATCGAAATGGAAACGTTCCGATCAACCAATTGGCCACGTAACTCCATAACGTTAAGGATCTCCTAAAATGAAGCAATCTCTCCTCGTCGCTGCCCTCCTCGCCCTGGCTGTCTCCGCTTGCGGCAAAACCGAAGCCCCGAAGCCCGCTGAGGCGCCCAAGGTTGAAGCTCCGAAGCCCGCTGCCGAAGCTCCGAAGCCCGCTGACACTGCTGCCGCCGCTGCCGCTGCCCCGGCTGCCGCTGCTGCTGCTGCCCCGGCTGCCGCTGCTGCTGCTGCCCCGGCTGCTGCCGCCGCTGCTGCCCCGGCTGCTGCCGCCGCTGCTGCCCCGGCCGCTGCCGCCGCTGCTGCCCCGGCTGCTGCCGCAGCTGCCGCTCCCGCTGCCGCTGCCGCCGCGAAGAAGTAAATTTTCACCGGCCTTCGGGCAAGAAAAAGCCAGCCTTCGGGCTGGCTTTTTTGTTTCTGGTGCTGCCCGTCCGGTTCAGAGATCGCGCCACGCAAACCCCTCATTCTGAGTCGCGACGCCGATCCAGTCGGGATCGCAATCCAACACGACCGACAAGGCCTTCCTCGCGAGCGCCGGACTGTTGTTCTCCTCGGAAAGATGAGCAGCCACAACATGACGCAGGCTTGAGCGTCCGACCTGGGACAGCAATGCGGCTGCCGCCTCATTGTCCAGATGGCCCCAGAGACCGCCTATCCGGCGCTTCAGGGCCTGCGGGTATGTTCCCGTCGCCAGCATCTGCGCATCGTGATTGCACTCCAGTACCAGGGCATCGCAGTCATTGAGCATGGCCACCATATGCGGCGTGACATGGCCCGCATCGGTCAACACGCCAAGCCGCCTGACGCCATCGCCAAGGATGAATTGCACGGGCTCGCGGGCATCGTGCGGGACGGGAAAAGGCTGTACCCATACATCACCGACTGAAAGCGGCTTGTGGCTGTCGATGATTGTGCTGCAAGCATCGGCGCCATCATCACGGCACGCGGCAACTGTACCGTGAGTGAGCAGGACGGCCCAGCCAAAGCGCCGCGCACAGGCGAAAACACCGCCGATATGATCGGAGTGCTCATGGGTGACCAGCACGGCATCGATATCATCCGCAGCCAGACCCAGCCGCTCCAGCCGCCGCGACATTTCGCGCGGACCGAATCCGGCATCGATCAACACGCGGGTTTTGCCGGCCTCGACCACCAGGGCATTGCCCCGGCTGCCGCTGCCGAGCGAAGCGAAGCGCACCGCGTTTGCCTGTCTGTCGCCTACTTCAGCTGTTCGTGCAGCAGCCCGAGGATGCGCTTCGAGACATCCGACCGATCGATGCCTCCTTCGCGGGTAAGCACCTGAACCGTAGTAGTGTCGCCCGTCGTCTTGAGGTGAATGCGGTATTGCGCCTGAGTCGGCTTGTCAGCCGCCCCGCCCTTCCAGAACATCAGCTTCGACAGCAAGCCTTTGTCGTCATCCTTTCGCTTGCTGTCGAGCTCTGGGTCGACGTAGCGTACGAAGTAGAGCCCCTGCGACCGGTCGCGGTCTTCCACAGTGAAACCGACACGATCCAGTGCCAGACCGACGCGACGCCAGGCCCGGTCGAAGGCCTCTTCCAGCAACAGAGCGCCGGCGCCGTCCTGCGCACGTGACATTTTGGCGCGCTCCTGCGGCTGCGCGGCCGCGACCATCGCCTTGGCTCGGGATTCCTCGACACCCAGACGCACCATCAGGCGCCGCAGCATCTCGGCTTCGAGCTCCGGGTCCGCCGGGCGTGGCTGCCACCTGGTGTCGCTCCGGCCCTCACTCGTGTAGACCTCGTACATGCCGCGATGGCTGATATAGATTTCAACCGTACCGGGTTCGGCGCCCTTCTCCAGCCGGGTGCGAAACTTGTCGCGTTCTGCCGACGAATAGATGCTGTCGAAGACTTTCCCTATGGTGCCGCGAATGATGTCCTGCGGTATCTTGGCACGGTTCTCGGCCCAGTCGGTTTCCATGATTCCGGCTTCCGGCATTTCCACATTCACCAGAAAACCCAGTTCCTGCCAGAACTCCTTGACGCCCGGCCAGAGCTTGTCGGGCGTGCCGCTGACGACGAGCCAGCGTTGCGTTCCGGACCGCTCGATGCGCATCTTTTCGACCTGTGGCAGCACATCCTGCGCCGTCGCGCTACGCGACTGTCCGCCGCGTTCGCTGGAATAAGCCGAGTAGGTGGCGGAACCCTTGCTGGCGGAAACGTCGGGAACGGCATAGCGTTCGTCGCGGCTCTGCTGCGTCAGGTCCGGCGGAACTTCAAGCGGCGGCAGCTTTCCGGCAGACTTGTATTCGATCTTCTTGGATTCGGGGAGGATGTTGCCGCTGCAGGCGGCAAGCAGACCAATCAGCAGTACGGCAGCAGACCACGACAGCAGCGAGAGTGAACGATTCATTGAATATCAGTTTCCTGTCAGAGGACGATGCCGGCTTCACGCATGGCAACGCGCACGCGGTCGTGGAATTCGGGAGACAAGGGTGTCATCGGCAGGCGGATGCCGCCACCGATCAGCCCCAGCTGCTGCACGGCCCACTTCACCGGAATCGGATTGGCTTCGTGAAACAGGTTGCGATGCAGGCCCAGCAGGCGGAAATTCGTCGCCCGCGCCGTCGCCAGATCGCCGCTGATTGCCGCAGCGCACATCTGGTGCATCAGCCGCGGTGCGACATTCGCAGTCACCGAAATGGACCCCTTGCCGCCCAGCAGCATCAAGGCAATGGCAGTGGCATCGTCACCGCTGTACACGCTGAAACCTGCCGGCGCACGCTTCAGCAGATCGGACCCGCGCTCGATATTGGCGGTGGCGTCCTTGATGCCGACGATGCCGGGCACCTGCGCCAGGCGCAGCGTCGTATCGGTCGCCAGGTCGGCTACGGTGCGTCCCGGCACGTTGTACAGGATCATCGGCAGATCGACCGCCTCGGCAATCGCCTTGAAATGCCGGAACAGCCCTTCCTGCGTCGGCTTGTTGTAGTAAGGCACGACCGAGAGGTGTGCATCCGCGCCGGCCTTTTTGGCAAACTGCGCCAGTTCGATGGCCTCGGCGGTGGAGTTGGCGCCGGTGCCGGCGATCACCGGTATGCGCCCGGCGACGTGCTTCACGGTCGTTTCGATCAGCGCGCAATGCTCTTCGTAACTCACCGTCGGCGACTCACCCGTGGTGCCGACGATCACCACGCCGTCCGAGCCCTCGGTGATGTGCCAGTCGAGCAGGCGTTGCAACGCAGGCAGGTCGAGCGAGCCGTCGTCCTGCATCGGCGTAAGTATGGCGGGAATGGAACCCTGTATGGTCTTCATGAATGTATCCGAAACCGGATGCCGCAAGCGACCGCCGGATAGAAGCGAAAGATATTGAATTCTAACTGATGCCCATGCGACGGCGCACCCTGCAATCTTGGCTTACAAATCAGCCAGCACCTTGATGTGCGTGGCGACGCTCCGCGCCAGCGCGGAAAGCGCATAACCGCCCTCCAGCAGCGACACGATGCGCCCCTTGGCCGATTCCCCAGCCACCTGCTTGATCTGTTCGGTGACCCAGGCGTAGTCCGATTCCACCAGTCCCAGCGAGGCCATGTCATCCTCGTAATGAGCATCGAAACCGGCCGAAATGAAGATCATTTCCGGCTGGAAATCCCGCAGCCTAGGAAGCCATATGTCATACACCACCTGGCGGAACTCATCGCCGCGCGTCCCCGCAGGCAGGGGGACATTGCACATGTTGGGCGCCGGATTTTCGGTTCCGCAATAGGGATAGAACGGATGCTGAAAGGTACCTGCCATCAGGACACGCTGGTCGCCGGCAAAAATCTCCTCGGTGCCGTTGCCGTGATGCACATCGAAATCGATGATCGCGACCCGTGAGAGGCCCCATGCCTCCAGCGCATGCCGCGCAGCCACGGCGACATTGTTGAAGAAGCAGAAACCCATCGCTTTGGCGCGCTCGGCGTGGTGCCCGGGGGGGCGTACCGCACAGAAGGCATTCTGCACTTCGCCGCGCATCACCAGATCGGTGGCAAGACAGCCCGCGCCGGCCGAACGCAGAGCCGCCTGCAGAGTTCCCGGCGACATCGCGGTATCGGGGTCGAGATGCACGATGCCATGCGCCGGGCTGCTGTTATGCAGGTGGTCGATGTAGTCGCGCGGGTGCACGCGAAGCAACTGTTCCACATCGGCCAGCGGCGCATCGTGGAACTGGAGGTAGGCATCGAGCCCGGAAGCAATCAGGCGGTCGTTGATGGCCCCAAGCCGGTCCGGACACTCCGGATGATGCGTTCCCATGTCGTGCTGCCAGCAGTCGCGGTGGGTAATGAAGGCGGTAGTTGTCATGACGGGTGTCTTGCCTGATGAATTACAATGCAGCCCAAAATGCAGTCTCGATGAAGGCTAACGCCAGCTTCATCGGCGTCAAGCGCAGCGGCACTAACCAAAACGATATTATCCATCAAAGCCCCGACAAAAGCCCCGCCCCATGCGACTCCCCGAACTTGACGCCATTCTGGCGGACATCAACCGAATCATCCTCGGCAAGGAGCGCCCCATCCGGCTTTCGCTCGCCTGCCTGCTGGCACGGGGGCATCTGCTCATCGAGGACCTGCCCGGAGTCGGCAAGACCACCCTGGCCCATGTCCTCGCCCGCGTGCTCGGCCTGGATTTTCAGCGCATCCAGTTCACCAGTGACATGCTGCCTGCGGACATCATTGGCGTGTCGATTTTCGACCGGGACAGCGGCACATTCCATTTCCACCCGGGCCCGATTTTCAGCCAGGTGGTGCTGGCCGACGAGATCAACCGCGCCACGCCCAAGGCGCAAAGCGCCCTGCTGGAAGCGATGGAAGAGCGACAGGTGACGACCGAGGGCCAGACGCGAGCCTTGCCCGAGCCTTTCTTCGTCATTGCCACGCAGAATCCGGCACATCAGATCGGCACCTTCCCGCTGCCCGAATCCCAACTCGACCGCTTCCTGCTCAAGATCGAGATCGGATATCCCGACCCGGCGGCGGAACGCGAACTGCTCGCCGGAACCGACCGGCATCGACTGGTCACCGAACTGGTTCCGCGAATCACCCCGCAACGATTGATCGAGTTGCAGGACACCGTGCGCGCGGTGCATGCCTCGCCCGCCCTGATCCACTACGTGCAATCGCTGGCGGCCTACACGCGGGCCGCACCTCGCTGGCAGGAAGGCCTTTCGCCCCGCGCCTGCCTGGCGTTGCTGGCCGTCGCACGCGCCTGGGCCCTGCTCGACGGCCGTGACCATGTATTGCCCGAAGACGTCCAAGCCGTCCTTCACGGTGTCATCGCGCACCGCCTGAGGCCGACCGACGATACGACCCGCAGAGACGCGGAGGCGGTCGCCGCCGCCTTGATCGAGGCAGTCCCGCTGCCCTGAGAGGCTCCCATGCTCCGAAAACTGCGCCGCCGGCTGCACGAGACTTTCGTCCGCTGGGCCCTGCGCGTTCGTCCGCCGGAACCGGCGCCGATCGTCCTTACCCAGCGCCGCGTTTATGTCTTGCCGACGCGCGCGGGGCTGGCTTACGCAGCCGCACTCGGGGTAATGCTGCTCGGCGCGATGAACTACAACCTCAGCCTGGGGCACGCCCTGGTGTTCCTGCTGGCGGGACTGGGCATCGTCGACATACTGCACACCTTCCGCAATCTGGTGCTCCTCTCGATCCGCCCGGGCCGCTGTGAACCCGTATTCGCCGGCGGACTGGCGCAATTCGGTCTGTTGCTGGAGAACCGGCGCCCCGATGCGCGCACCAGCCTGCGCCTGTTCATCGACGACGCTGATCCGATTGAAGTCGACATCGGTCCCCATGCCAGCACGGCGACGACACTGGGTGTCCGTGCGGCAAGGCGCGGCTGGCTGCCCATGCCGCGCTTCACCGTCGAGACGACCTGGCCGCTGGGCCTGATCCGCGCCTGGAGTTATGCCGTTCCCGAACTCAATTGCCTGGTCTATCCGGCGCCGGCAGCCAAGGCGCCGCCGCTGCCCTGGAACGGCGACTCGGCACGCGGGTCGGCCAAGGACGGACGCGGGGCGGACGACTTTTCCGGCCTGCGCGAGCATCAGATGGCCGACGCTCCGCGCCACGTTGCATGGAAGGCCGTGGCACGCCAGCAGGATGGCCCGCTGCTGACCAAGCTGTTTTCGGGAGCAGCGGCGCAGCAGGTCTGGCTGGACTGGGATGCGCTGCCGGACACGATCGACACCGAACAGCGCCTGTCCATTCTGGCGCGCTGGATTCTCGATGCCGACGCGGCGGGACTCGCCTGGGGTCTGCGGCTGCCCGCGCTCCGCCTCGCCCCCGACAACGGGCCGGCGCAACGAAATGCCGGCCTGCGCGCGCTGGCGCTCCACAGTCATGGCGCGCAGTAACCGGCCCGTCAGTCAACGCCAAGCCTGGTGGCTGCTGGCCAGTGCCGTGGCGGCCTCCTTGCCGCTGGCGCCGCAAGTGCCGCTATGGCTCTCGCTTGCTGCTGGAACCGCGTTCCTCTGGCGCGCGGCGCTGACATGGCGGCAATGGCATTTGCCGCCGCGCTGGCTGCTGGTCCTGCTGGTCATCGGCGGCACGGTGGCCGTCTTCCTGCAATACCGGACCACGCTGGGCCGCACGCCGGGAATCGCGCTGCTGGTGGTCTTTCTCGCGCTCAAACTGCTCGAATTGCGCGCCGCGCGCGATGCCGTGGTCACTGCGCTGCTGTGCTATTTTCTGGTCCTCGGCCAGTTCCTGTTTACGCAGACCATACCCACTGCCTTGCTGGCCTGCCTGACCGTCCTGATCACCACCGCCGCGCTGCTGGCGGCCAGCGACGATCGCCCGCATCCGCTGCTGCAGTTGCGCCGCGCCGGCCTGATGCTGGCGCAGTCACTGCCCTTCATGTTGCTGCTGTTCCTGCTGTTTCCCCGGGTGCAGGGACCGCTGTGGGGCATCCCGCAGGATCGTTTTTCTGCGGTCTCGGGATTGTCCAACACCATGTCGCCCGGCTCGATCGCGCTGCTCTCGCAATCGGACGCGATCGCATTCCGCGTGAAGTTCGAGGGCGAGGTGCCGCCACAGTCGCAACTCTACTGGCGCGGCCCGGTGATGCCGGCGTTCGACGGCCGCAGTTGGCACGTCCGACAGACTCTGGGCGCCTACGCCGAGGTTCCGTACGCGGCACCAGGCGCGACGGTGGATTACGAAGTGACGCTGGAGCCGCATGGACAATTCTGGCTGTTCGCGCTGGAACTGCCGGCCACATTGCCGGCAAACAGCGCATTGACCAGCGACTATCAGCCCATCAGCCGCCAGCGCGTGCGCAACCGCTTGCGCTACACGCAACGCGCCTGGCCCGGGGCCAATGCCGGCGTGGATGAAAAGCAGGGGGTCCTGCGCGACGCACTGGCGCTGCCCAAGGACGGCAACCCGCGCACGCGTGCCGTCGCCGCAGGCTGGAGAGCGCAACATGGCAATGACGGTACTGCGATCCTCGCTGCCGCGGAAAATTTCTTCAACCAGCAATTGCTGAGCTACACGCTGAATCCGCCGCTGCTGGGCGCCGACATCGTCGATGAGTTTCTGTTCGATACCAAACGCGGATTTTGCGAACACTTTGCCTCGGCCTTTGTCTTCGCCTTGCGCGCCGCCGGCGTGCCGGCCCGCGTGGTGGCCGGCTATCAGGGCGGCGAAGTAAATCCGGTGGACGGCTATCTGGTGGTGCGCCAGTACGATGCCCACGCCTGGACCGAAGTCTGGATTGCGGGACGCGGCTGGATCCGCATCGATCCGACCGCGATTTCCGCGCCCAGCCGGATCAACCTCAACCTGGCAGCCGCCGTGCCGGCCGGCGAAGGCTTGCCCTTCCTGGCCCGCGGTGATCTGGCCTGGCTCCGGGAATTGCGCTATCGGCTGGATGCCGTGACCAACGGCTGGAATCAATGGGTGCTGGGCTACAACCCGCAGCGCCAGCGGGACCTGCTGGCCGGCCTCGGCATGAAAGAACCCGATTGGCGCAGCATGACCGCGGTTCTGTCCGTTCTCTGCGGCGTCGTGATGCTCGGCCTCACCATCTGGGTATTGCGCAATCGCCTGCGGGTCGATCCGGCGCTTGTCGCATGGCGGCGCTTTACTGCCAGGCTGGCCAGACACGGCATAGTCTGGCAGCCTTGGGAAGGCCCGCTGGCATTTGCCGCGCGCGCCGCCGGGCAGGCGCCGCGTCACGCACAGAGCATCAATGAAATTGCCACGCTTTATGCCCGGATGCGCTATGGGGCCAGCCCGCAGGAAGGGGACTTGCTCCGCCTCAAGCAGAAGATCGCCGCCTTCCATCCATGAAACCCCTGCTCCTGATGTCGTTGCTGCTGCTCTTCGCGTCGAGTCCGCGAGCGGAGACCTATGGGGATCGCGATGATGTGAGGGCCTTCGTCGAGGAAATGCACGACAAGCACGGCTTCGACGCCGGGCGTCTGCAGGAGTTCTTCCGCCGGACCAAGCCGATCGCCGCAGTGATCAAGGCCATCATGCCGCCCAAGGATCCTGCGGTGCGCTCCTGGCACAACTACCGCGGACGCTTTGTCGAGGCGAAGCGGATCGCCGCCGGGCGCCGCTTCATGCGCGCCCATGCCGCGGAACTCGCGGCCGCCGAGGCGCGCTTCGGCGTCCCGACCGAGATCATTGCCGCCATCATCGGCGTCGAAACCATCTACGGCAGGCAGATGGGCCGCTTCGGCACCTTTGCCGCGCTGACCACGCTGGCTTTCGACTATCCGCCGCGCGCCGAACTGTTTCGCAGGGAACTGGAGGAATTGCTGCTGCTGGCTCGCGAGGAAAACCGCAGCCCCTTGGCCTATACCGGTTCCTACGCCGGCGCCCTGGGCCTGCCGCAGTTCCTGCCATCCTCCCGCCGACGCTTTGCCATCGACTTCGACGACGACGGCCGCATCGACCTCGCGACAAGCGCGGCGGACGCGATCGGCAGCGTGGCGAATTTCATGGCCGCACACGGCTGGGAAAAGGATGGCCCGATCGCCGTCAGCGTCAATGTGGCCGGCGCCGGCGTGCAGGCGCTGATCGAGGAAGGCATCGCGCCGCAACGCAGGCCATGGCAGCTGGAGGCAGCCAATGTCACTTTTGCGGGAGTCGGCGCCGGCGACACGGCGATTGCCGACCGCCCGGCCGCCTTGATCGACCTGATCACTCCAGGCGCCGCCACCGAATACCGCCTCGGCTATGGCAACTTCTACGCCATCACGCGCTACAACCGCAGCAGCTTCTATGCGGCGGCGGTCATGGACCTGGCCGCCGAGCTGCGCGCTTCAAAGTAGCGCGTCGGGCGTCAGCCCGTCCCGGGCAATGCGCTTTCTGAGCTTGGACAGGGCTTCCATCTGGATCTGGCGCACGCGTTCGCGGGTCAGGCCCAGATTCGTTGCGATGACCTCCAGCGTGGTCGCATCCTGCCCGCCGAGACCATAGCGGCGCTCGACGACCATGCGTTGCCGCTCGGTGAGCTGCGCCACCCAGTCGGCGACCAGCAGTTCGGCTTCCTGCTGGGCGAGGTGGGTGGCGGGGTCTTCCGCCCCGTCATCGGCCAGCGAATCGGACATCGACAACTCGGGGTCGACGTCGAGCGGCGAGTCGAGCGAGGAGGAGCGCTCGTTGAGCACCAGCAACTGGCGGATTTCGTCTACCGGGCGATCGAGCAGGCGCGCCACATCTTCCAGCATGGCGCCGGGGGGATCGTCTTGCGCGCCGCGTTCGCGGTCCAGCTGGCGCATCGCGCGCAATACGATATTGAGTTCCTTGATCACATAGATCGGCAGCCGCACGGTACGCGATTGATTCATGATCGCGCGCTCGACATGTTGGCGAATCCACCAGGTGGCGTAGGTCGAGAAGCGAAAGCCGCGTTCCGCATCGAACTTTTCCAGCGCATGGATGAGGCCGAGATTGCCCTCCTCGATCAGGTCGTCGAGCGGCAGGCCGCGATGCTGGTAGTGGCGCGCGATACTGACTACCAGGCGCAAATTGGCCTCGATCATGTGCTGGCGCGAAACGAAGTCGCCATCGCGCGCAGCGCGCGCCAGCCTGACTTCCTCTGCGGCTGTCAGGAGTGGCGTCGCGCCGATCTCGTGCAGATAGACCTGCGTGATGTCTTCGATGAAGCCGGACTCGTGCGAGTCCGGAACAGCGTCGGCATCCTCGCGTTCCGGGAGAAAAGCGTCGCCGCTCATGGCAGATCAGCGGGCGGGGAGAAACTTCTGCGGGTCGGCGGGCTTGCCCTGGTAGCGAATCTCAAAGTGCAGCTTAGGACTATCGGTGTCGCTACTGCCAACCTCAGCAACCTTCTGGCCCTTTGTGATCGATTGCTCTTCCTTGACCAATATCTTGGATGCATGCGCATAAACGGAAATATAGCTCTTGTTATGCCGAATGACTAAGAAATTTCCGTATCCCCGGAGTACCCCGACATACTTAACGGTTCCCGCCGCTGCTGCAAGTATTGGGTCTCCAAGCCGTCCAGCGAAGTCAATGCCTTTATTTCTTTCTTCAGCGTATTTTGCGACCAGCTTACCATTTGATGGCCACATCCAATCGACATCATCGCCGGCAGCGATCGGCTTCTCGGCGGGCGCGGGCTCCGCGGGCCGGGGCTCGGGTTTGACTTCCGCCGGCTTTTCCACCGCATCCGTCTGCTGCGCCTTCGCCAGCGCCTCCTCGGAATAGGCCAGCTTGCCGCCCTTCGGCTCGCGCTTGAGAGATTCGGTATTCGCAGCGGACGGCGCGACCGCCTGAGCTTGCCCCTGCGTCGGCGCCGCCTTGACCTCGACCGGCGCGCCGAAACTTACCGGCTTCGCGACGGCCACCGGAGCGCCGTTGTCAGGCGGGCTGACGCGCAACTGCTGGCCGACCCTGATTCGATTCGGGTTGTCCAGATTGTTCCAGGCGGCCACATCCTTGTAGTCCTGACCGTTGTCGAGTGCGATGCTGTAGAGCGTCTCACCCTTCCTGACGGTGTGATAGACGCCCTGGTCGACTGCCGGCGCCGCTCCCTTCGCCGCCTCTGCCGCAGGCTTTGCCGTTGCCGGCGCGGCGCCACGGTCCTCCACCGGCGCCGGTGCATGGCTGGCGCAGCCGCCGATGATCGGCAGCAGCAAAGCGAGAATCAGACGCGCAGTGCTCATTCCACCCCCGGCAACAGCGGCACGAAGCGCACCGCATCGAATCGAGTTTCCACAAAGCCGCCAGCGCTGCGCTCGACCAGGCTGATCACCTGTTCCGAACTGCCCAACGGCATCACCAACCGGCCGCCCGGCGCCAGCTGCCCGAGCAGGGTCTGCGGCACGGCGGCCGCAGCTGCAGCCAAAATGATGGTATCAAATGGCGCCGCTTCCGGCAGCCCGAGATTGCCATCGGCGTGCTTGAGGCGGATATGCGACAGCTTGAGCTGCTTCAGATTGCCCCGCGCCCGGGCCAGCAAGGGCGCGATGCGCTCGACGGCGAATACCTGCTTCGAGAGCACGCCGAGGATCGCCGCCTGGTAGCCGCAACCGGCCCCGATCTCCAGCGTCTTGCCCAGTTCGCGCCCGGCAATCAGGATCTCGATCATGCGCGCGACCACATAGGGTTGCGATATGGTCTGGCCGAAGCCCAGCGGCAGGGCGGTATCGTCGTAGGCGCGATTCGCGAGTGCCTGCTCGATGAAGATATGGCGCGGCACCAGACCCATCGCATGCAGCACGCGGGTATCGCTGATGCCCTGCGCGCGCAAGCGCTCGACCATGCGCGAGCGTGTGCGCTGCGACGTCATGCCGATGCCGGTGAGTGCGGCAGCGTTCATTGATCCGCTGCAATCCAGCTACGCACGCCGGCAAGCTGCGCGCCATGGGTGAGATCGATCTGCAGCGGAGTGACCGACACCCAGCCGTGCTCCACCGCATGGAAATCCGTCCCTTCGCCGGCGTCGGCGGCCGGACCGGCGGCACCGATCCAGTACAGCGTCTCGCCGCGCGGGCTGACCGATTTCACCGCCGGCTCCGCCTTGTGGCGGCGTCCCAGGCGCGTAACCTGAATGCCGCGCAATTTCTCGTAAGGAACGTCCGGCACGTTGACGTTCAGCAGGATCGGCTCGGCGAACGGCGTCTTGCTGAAACGCTGCACCAGTTCGCGCGCGACACGTCCCGCGGTGGCGAAATTCCTTCCCTCGAAGCTTCCGAGTGAAATCGCGATCGAAGGCACGCCGAGCAGATATCCTTCTGTCGCCGCCGCCACGGTGCCGGAATAGATCGTGTCGTCGCCCATGTTGGCGCCGAGATTGATGCCCGACACCACCATGTCGGGCTGGTGATCCAGCACGCCGGTGACCGCCAGATGCACGCAGTCCGATGGCGTGCCGCTGACATACATGTAGCCGTTGGACGCCCGCCGCAAATGCATCGGACGGTCCAGCGTCAGCGAATTGCTTGCACCGCTGCGGTTGAGCTCGGGCGCCACCACCGTAATGTCGCCGAGATCGGCGAGGCTGGTCGCAAGTTGGGCGAGCCCCGGCGCGAAATAGCCGTCGTCGTTGCTGAGCAATATGCGCATGGGGGTCTGAGTCGCGAAGGTCGAAAAACCGGTGTTCATTTTAGCCCATCGCAGCCTGCAGCCGATGGCCGGAAAAGAACAGGACTACGCCTCCATCCCGAATTTGACTGCAAGCCCGAAGCCCCCCTGCGGCAAACGGCAATCGGGATCGTCCGGGGACGCGATTGAGCCGGGCGCGGGGTAGCATTGCGGATAATGAATATAGTCCTGCATAGCGCCGCTACCGATATTCCCGAGGCCGAGTGGAGTCTCCTCGACCACGGCAACGACCCTTTCGCGAGCCGTGCCTTTCTTGGCACCGCAGAGAAAGTCGGCGCTGGCGGCACGGCGATGGGCTGGCAGGCGCAGCATCTGGCCCTTTACGACGGCGACCTGCTGCTGGGGCTGCTGCCGCTCTACCTGCGCACCCACTCCTTCGGCGACTTCTCCCGGGACTGGAACTGGCCGTCGGCCTGGCACCGCGCCGGACTCGACTATTACCCGAAGCTGGTCAGCGGCATACCCTATACCCCCTCGCCGGGGCCGCGTCTGCTGGTGCGGCAGGGCATCGATCGGGAAGCGGTGGCGACGGCGCTGATCGAGGCGGCCCTCGAGGTCACGCATCAGCTCGGCGCGTCCTCGTGGCAGGTACTGTTTGTCGAGGAAGATGATCGCGCCCGGCTGGCTGCTGCCGGACTCCTGATGCGGCGCGGCGTGCAATTCCACTGGTTCAATCGGGGATACCGCGATTTCGACGACTTCCTTGCCGGCTTCACGGCCGACAAGCGCAAGAAACTCAAGCGCGAGCGCCGCCTGGTGCGCGAATCCGGCCTGAGGCTGGAAGCCATGCATGGGGACGAGATCGATGCAGCGCTCTGGCACGTCATTCACCGCCAGTATCGCGACACCTTTGCCCGCTACGGCAATCACCCGGCCTTCCCCGTGGAGTTCTTCATCGAAGCGGGCGCCCTGCTCGCCCGGCGGCTGGTGGTCTTCATCGCGTTCCTCGACGAAACGCCTGTCGCCTCGGCCATCTGCTACCGCGATGACCGGACGCTCTATGGCCGCCACTGGGGCAGCGAGATCGACATGCCCGGCCTCCACTTCGAACTGTGCTACTACCAGGGTATCGAATATTGCATCCGCCATGGCCTGCAAGGCTTCGAGCCCGGCGCACAAGGTGAACACAAACTGGCTCGCGGCTTCGAACCGGTGCCAACCTGGTCAGCGTTCTGGATTGCCCACCCGGCCATGCGCAGCGCCGTTGCCGACTTCATTGCGCGCGAAGACTCGGCCATGCAGGACTATGCCGAAGAGACCGCGAGCCACCTGCCGTTCAAGGCGGCCGGCTGACGTCGTCGTCCCCCGGGGAGCTGTCAGTGATTCCCGGAGGCGATGGCAAACATCCGTTCGTTGCGCTTCTTCCTCGCCTCTTCGACGGTGAGGCCGACCAGGCTTTCCGGCGGCAGCGGTACGTCCCAGTGCTGCTGGAAGAGATCCATATCCTCGCCGGTGTCGAGGTGCGCCCTGTAGACCTTCTCCTGCCAGGTCGGCGCGTTGGGCAGGGCAACCAGTTCGACGGATTCGATGCGCATGGGATGTTTCCTCTTGAGGTCAGTGTTTTCCATCATCCTGCTCCCGGGATTGCCATGCTGTAATCGGGAAATTGGCAGGGAATGTCCTCTTGTTTCCACTTCCCAAATGGCCCTGAACGCGATCAAGGCCAGGAATCGCGGCGCACCGACTGCGCCGGCTGCGCCCCCGTCACTTGTCCTGACGAAGTTCGTTCATGCGCCGCGCGTGGCTTCTGGCCTCGGCCGTATTCATTGCGGACACCTGGCGGCCGAAGGCATCGCGGGCCTCCGTGGTCTTCTGCGTGGCCTGGATACTGCGGACGCAGCGCCAGCGCTTGCCCGCCTTGGTTTCAATCTGACGCATCTCCCCGACCGGATGATGTGCGCCGCAGTGATAGCAGAACTTGGTTTGATTCGTCATACGCGGAAACGTGAGTGAGAAAGAAAACCGGACTGGCTAAGGACTCGCCAAGGAAAAAGGGTTTCCGGCGATTAACCGGAAACCCTTGGTATTACTGGTCGGGGCGGCGGGATTCGAACTCGCGACCCCTTGCACCCCATGCAAGTGCGCTACCAGGCTGCGCCACGCCCCGACATGTCGAATTATATCAAAGGAAATGCCCGGCATCGCTTTGCGCGCCAGGAATTCCGCATTGCCGGCGCGCGAAGCGCAAACCCCGAGATGCGGAGCACTGGGGTCAAGCGGCGCCGAGAAATTCGACAATGGCAGCGAGCTCGGCACGCAGCGATGCCTGCCCCCCCCCGAGCGACGCATCCGGCACGTCATGCAGCTTGCCAGGGCCATCCTCGAGACGGTTGCGCGCACCGCTGATGGTGAATCCCTCCTGATACAGCAGTTCGCGGATGCGCCGCACCAGGAGGACTTCGTGATGTTGGTAGTAGCGACGGTTGCCGCGCCGCTTGACGGGCCGCAGTTGCGTGAATTCCTGCTCCCAGTAGCGCAGCACATGCGGCTTGACACCGCACAGTTCGCTCACTTCGCCGATGGTGAAGTAGCGCTTGGCGGGAATCGGCGGAAGCTCGTCCCGGCTATGGCTGGCCGCTGTCACGTGGGAAAGCCTCCACCGCTGCCTTCAGTTTCTGGCTGGCGTGAAAGGTGACGACGCGGCGAGCCGTAATGGGGATCTCCTCGCCAGTCTTGGGATTGCGCCCGGGCCGCTGCGGTTTTTCGCGCAGCTGAAAATTGCCGAAACCGGAAAGCTTTACGCTGTCGCCCTTCTCCAGCGCAAGGCGCACTTCGTCGAAGAAGGCTTCCACCATATCCTTGGCTTCGCGCTTGTTCAGGCCGACTTTTTCGAACAGGAGATCGGCGAGTTCCGCCTTGGTCAATGTCATATCAGCTCCGACTGCATTTATCCGCGCAAGGACGCATTGAAGTCGCGACGGGCGACTTCCAGCAGACTGGCGATCACCGCCTCGACTTCAGCATCCTCGAGAGTACGTTGAGTATCTTGTATAACTATACGAAACGCAAGGCTCTTTTCGTTTTCGGCCAAGCCCTTGCCCTGATATACATCGAACAATGCCACGTCGCGCACGATGGCCGGCGCGGCGGCACGCAGGGACGCCAGCAAGGGTGCCAGCGGCTGGGTCTGGGGCATCACCAGGGCCAGATCGCGGATCACGGCGGGAAAGCGCGAAACCTCGACATAGGCGGGGAAAGGCGTTGCCAGCAAGGCGTCGAGTTGCAGCTCAAAGACGACCGGAGCACCGCCCAGTTCGTACTTCTGGACCCAGCGCGGGTGCAATTCGCCGATGACGCCCACGGGTTGGCCATCGAGACTTACCGTGGCGCAACGGCCCGGGTGCAGGGCCGGATGCCCGACCTTGATGAACTCGAGGCGACGCGGCGCGAACAGGGCCTCGACGTCACCCTTGACGTCGTAGAAATCCACCCGGCTGGCGGACGCACCCCATTGTTCGGGCAAGGCCGGGCCTGAGGCGAGGCCGGCCAGCCGTAGCGGCTGGGCAAAGCCCGGAACCGGGCCTGAAGCCGGATCGCGCTTGAAGCAGCGACCGAGTTCGAAAATGCGGACCCGTTCCGTCTGCCGCTTGCGATTGGCGATCAGACTTCCGACCAGTCCGCCGATCAGCGAGGAGCGCATCGCGCCCATCTGGCTGGCGATCGGATTGGCGAGCATCACGGGCGCTGCATTGGCGGCGAAATCGGCTTCCCAGGCAGCATCGACGAAACTGTAGGTCACCACCTCGTGATAGTCGCGCTCGGCCACCATGCGACGCAGCGCCATCGGCCGGCGGCTCGTCTCCGTCGCCGGCATCATGGCCATCAGGGCCACCGGCGCCCGCGACGGAACATTGTCATAGCCATGAATGCGGGCGATTTCCTCGATCAGGTCTTCCTCGATTTCGATGTCGAAGCGGAAGGACGGCGACGTAACAAGGAAGTCGTCGCCCTGGCGCTCCGGCGCAAGACCCAGACCCTTGAGCATGGCTTCGATGCGCTCCGCGCCGAGGCTGATGCCCAGCACCCTGGCGGCCCGCGCCGTGCGCAGCCGCACCGGCGTGCGCGCGGGCAGATGCGCGGCGGAAACCGCTTCCGTCACCGGCCCCGGTTGGCCGCCGCAGGTTTCGAGGATCAGTTGCGTCGCGCGCTCGATGGCCTTGCGCTGCAGTTCAAAGTCGACGCCGCGTTCGTAACGGTGCGATGCATCCGAGCTGAAGCCCAGCGCGCGGGCCTTGCCGGCGATTGCAGCGGGCGGGAAAAATGCGCTTTCGAGAAACAGGTCACGGGTCGAATCACCGATGCCAGAATGCTCGCCGCCCATGACGCCGGCCATGGCCAGCGGCTTTTCGTCGTCGGCGATCAATGCGGTGTCCGCCGACGGCGTCACGGTCTGTTCGTTCAGCAGCAGGAGTTGCTCGCCGG
>DAIOGL010000007.1:15755-21726 GCA_036745235.1 Sulfuritalea sp. | reverse complement strand
AAGCCGGTGCACCATCTGCTGGAGAAGGAGCAAGGCCACGCCGCAGCGGTTCAGGAGAGCGCGCCACTAACTCCAGCACAGCCGGCACCGGCCGCCACAGCCAAAGCGGAAGCGGTACCGGCGACGACCCCGGCACCAGCCACAGCCGCACCTGCCGCAACCGCGGCACAGCCTGCAGCCGCCACCGCTCAGCCGGTCAAGCCGGCGCCGAAGGCCGAGGCAGCGGGTGCCGCCGCGCCGGCGACTGCAAGCGCAATCACGGCCGTCGACTGGAGCAAAGTCCCGACTCGCCAGATCAAGGTGTTCTATCCTGGCCAGGCGGGCCTCGAGTGGGTGATGAACAAGGCCGACCATTCATCCGCGGCGGACATCATCGAAAAGAAGCGCGCCTGCGCCAAGTGCCACGAAGGCGATGCCAACGAAGTCGGCGCCGCCATCGTCGCCGGCAAGCCGGTCGGCGTTTCCAAGACCGTGATGGAACCGAATCCGCCGGCAGGCAAGGTGGGATTCATTCCGGTGACCTTCCAGGCGACTCATGACGAAGGCAAGATCTATTTCCGCTTCGAATGGGTGCCGCCGAAGAACGGCGACAAGAAGATGGACCCGAAGCACGAGGTCAAGCTCACCATGATGTTCGACGGCGGCGGTACGGTCGAAGGCAGCGATCAGAACGGCTGCTGGGCGACCTGCCACGTTGATCTACGCACCATGAAAGAGGCCAAGGACGAGAAGAAGACCAAGTACATCATCGGCGCCGATCTCGCCAGCGGCAAGTTCATGGATCTGATCCAGTTCCGCAGCGGCAAAGGCGAGAAGCCGGTTGATGGCTGGGTCGACAGCGAACGCCACATGGAAGGCGGCAAGAGCCACCTCAAGGCCGAGGGCAGGAAAGAGGGCAACAAGTGGGTCGTGACCTTCGAACGCGCCCTGGCCGGCGGCGGCAAGGGCGACCATGCCATTACTGCTGATAAGGTGTATAACTTTGGCTTCGCGCTCCACGAGGACTTCACCAACGCCCGCTACCACTATGTTTCGCTGGGCTATCAATTCGGCCTCGACAAACCGAATCCAGGCGTCAAGAACTATATCGACGTGCAGAAGCAATGACGCGGCAATAGTTTTTCAAGCAGTACATTCATCAATACCAAGGAGGAGAGAACATGATGATGAAGTGGAGAGGATGGGCGCTGGCCACCGGCGCCCTGGCGATATCCGCGCTGGCTCAGGCGGCACCGCCTTCGGCGGCGATGCTGTCGAATGCCTGTGCCGGCTGCCACGGCACCAACGGCGGCAGCGCAGGTCCGAGCATGCCGAGTCTGGCCAGTCAGTCGAAAGAAGCCATCGTCGAGGCCATGAAGAAGTTCAGGAGCGGCGAGCGTCCTGCAACCGTCATGGGCCGCCTGGCGAAAGGCTACAACGACGCCGAAATCACCGCCATGGCCGAGTTCTTCTCCAAGCAGAAGCTCCATGCCACGAATCAGACACTCGACAAGGCGAAGATAGCCAAGGGCGCCAGCCTCCAGGAATCGAACTGCGGCCGCTGCCACATCGAGGACGGCAAGGAAGGCAAGGACGACACACCTGTAATGGCGAGCCAATGGCTGCCCTACCTGCAAATGCAGATGGCGGAGTACCAGTCCGGCAAGCGCAAGATGCCGGAAAAGATGGCAGAAAAGGTCAAGCCGCTGTCGGGCGCCGACCTGGAAGCGCTGCTCCACTTCTACGCCAGCGTGAAATAAGGGAGAACATGACATGACACTGGATCGCAGAAGTTTCCTCAAGTTGGCTGGTGCCAGCGCCGGCGCCGCCGGCCTGCCGCTGATCGGCCGCGCCGCTGAACTCATGCCCAAGTCGGGCAAGCGCGTCGTCGTGATCGGTGGCGGCTACGGCGGCACGATCGCCGCCAAGTACGTCCGCATGATGGACAAGAGCATCGAAGTGGTGATGATCGAGCGCAACGACCATTTCGTCTCGTGCCCGTTCAGCAATCTTTACCTCGGCGGCCTGCTCCCCGATCTCAACACGCTGACCATCAAGTACGACAAGCTCGCCGCGAATCACGGCGTCAAGGTGGTGCAGGCCGAAGTCACCGGCATCGATCCCGCCGCCAAGATGGTCACCACCTCGAAAGGCACGCTCAGCTACGACCGCCTGGTGCTCTCGCCCGGTATCGATTTCCGGCTCGACGAAATGAAGGGCTACGACGCCGCCGCGATGGAAGTCATGCCGCATGCCTGGAAGGCCGGGCCGCAGACCATCCTGCTGCGCAAGCAACTGGAAGCGATGAAGCCCGGCGGCAACGTGATCATTTCCATCCCCTTGGCACCCTTCCGCTGCCCGCCCGGGCCCTACGAGCGGGCCAGCATGGTGGCGATGTACCTCAAGCAGCACAAACCGGGTTCGAAGGTGATCATTCTCGATGCCAACCCGGACATCGTCTCCAAGAAGGGCCTGTTCCTCAAGGGCTGGAAGAAGCACTATGACGGTCTCATCGACTACCGTGCGGCCAAGAAGGTCACGGAAGTGGACACCGGCAAGATGGCCGTGATGATCGAGGGCCTTGAAGAAGTCCAGGGCGCCGTCATCAACATCATCCCGCCGCAGAAGGCCGGTCTGATCGCTCACGCTGCGGGTCTGGTCGGTGCGGACAAGAAGTGGTGCCCGGTCAATCCGACGACCTTCGAGTCCACCCTGCACAAGGACATCCATGTCATCGGCGATTCCTCGATCGCCGGAGCCATGCCGAAGTCCGGCTACTCGGCCAACTCGGAAGCCAAGGTCTGCGCCACCAATATCGTGGCGCTGATGAACGGCAAGGAGATCACCGAAATGTCCGCCATCAACACCTGCTACAGCTTCCTGTCCGCCAAGGAAGCCGTCAGCGTGACGGGCGTCTACAAGGTGAATGCGGAGAAGCAGGCCATCGAGGCCGCACCGGGCTCGGTCGGCGTCTCTCCTGATCTTTCAGAAGTCGAAGCAATCTATGCCGAAAGCTGGTTGAAGAACATCCTCACCGAAATGTCGACCTGATTGCTGTCCCGCTCCAAACAGCAAACCCCGCTGCGGCGGGGTTTGCTGTTTTAGGCCACGCCAGAAGTCGGCGCTGGCGGGACGGCGACCAACGCTATTGCAGTCCGCCGATATAGATGGCGACTGCGCGCGTCTCCAGTTCGGTCAGCTTCGCGGCAACCGTGTGCATGACGGCGTTGTCATTTGTCCGCTCGCGCTTGCTGAATTCCTTCAACTGGATTTCGAGATAGGCCGGATGCTGCCCGGCCAGTCGGGGAAGTTGCTGCGTGCCGTGACCGTTGGGGCCGTGACAAGAGGCGCAGGCAGGCACTCCGGAATAGGAATTTCCGCGCTGGAAAATGAATTTGCCGACTGCCGCGAAATCGGCATCCCCCGGCTGGCGGAAAGCCGCCTTCCGGCCGGCGAAAAAGGCCGCCAGACCGCCGATATCATCATCCTGCAAACCTTTCGCCATCTCCGCCATGGTCTCGCTCTTGCGCCGCCCGTCGCGAAAATCCTTCAGCTGCTTGGCAATGTAATCCGGATGCTGAGCGGCAAGGCGCGGATACACTGCGCTGGCGCTTTCGCCCTCCGGCCCGTGGCACAGGGAGCAACGCGATGCGATGATCTCGGCGACGCGGGATGAAGTCGCAGCGGCGGGCGGCGCGGCAGGGACTTGCACCGACAGCATGACGCCGAACGACAGCAAGGACAGTCTGGCATAGGTGCTCATGCGTTTCCCTTCTCGCCGGCAGAGATCTATCCAGCCACACCCGTGCTGCCGAAACCGCCTGCGCCGCGGTCGCTGGCGGGAAATTCATCCACGACGTTGAACGAAACCTGCACTACCGGCACGACCACCAGTTGTGCAAGGCGATCCAGCGGGTTCAGGGTGAAGGTATCGTGGCCGCGGTTCCAGGTCGAGACGAAGACCTCGCCCTGGTAGTCCGAATCGATCAGCCCCACCAAGTTGCCCAGCACGATGCCGTGCTTGTGCCCCAGACCCGAGCGCGGCAGGATCATCGCCGCCAGGGCCGGATCGGACAGGTGAATGGCAATCCCGGTCGGTATCAGGATGGTTTCACCCGGGTGAATCTTTACCGCCATGTCGATGCACGCGCGCAAGTCGATACCGGCCGACCCCGGCGTCGCGTATTGCGGAGCGTATCGCTCGTCCTTGAGACGGTCGTCGAGTATCTTGAGGTCAATGCTGGCCATGCGGATTCTCCATCAGGCCGGCGAGATGTGCAACGATACGGCGCGCCACGGCGGACTTGTCCTCAGGCGGCAGAACATGTGCGCCGGTCGCGTCGAACAGGGTCACCGCGTTGGTATCGCCGCCCAGCCCATCCTGTATGAGATTGCCGACCACCAACCCAAGCTTCTTGGCGACACGCTTGCCTTCCGCGTAGGCGGCGAGATCCCTGCTTTCGGCGGCAAAGCCGACACAAAACGGTGCATCGGGGCGCGCCGCCACTTCGGCGAGGATGTCGGGGTTGGCTTCGAGCTCCAGAACGAGGCTGTCCGGGCTCTTCTTGATCTTGTGCGCTGCGGCCTGCCGCGGCCGGTAGTCGGCCACCGCCGCGACACCGATGAACACATCCTGCCCGGGCAGAGCCTGCATCACGGCCTCGCGCATCTGCAGCGCGCTTTGCACATCCACGCGACGCACGCCGCGCGGCGTCGCGAGCGCAACCGGACCGGCAATCAAGGTCACCTCTGCGCCCGCCTCGGCACAAGCCCGCGCCAGGGAAAAACCCATCTTGCCCGAACTGGAGTTGGTTAGGCCGCGCACCGGATCCAGTGCTTCGAAGGTCGGCCCGGCGGTCAGCAGGACGCGCTTGCCTGCAAACGGTTTCGCTTGCAGCGACGCATACAGGTCATCGAACAGTTCGGCGGCTTCGAGCATGCGTCCGGCGCCCGTTTCGCCGCAAGCCTGTGCACCATACGCCGGGCCGAGAATGCTCACGCCGTCGGCATGCAGTTGGACGACGTTGCGTTGCGTTGCCGGGTTCTCCCACATCTGGCGGTTCATGGCGGGAGCCACCAGCAGGGGACAATCCCGCGCCAGACAAAGCGTGGAGAGCAGATCATCGGCAAAGCCGTGTGCCAGCTTGGCGAGAAAGTCCGCCGTCGCCGGGGCGACCAGCAAGGCCGCGGCGCCGCGCGTGAGATCGATGTGCGCCATGCCGTTGTCCATGCGCTCGTCCCAGAGCGCCTGCCAGACGCGGCGGCCGGTGAGTGCCTGGAAAGTGGCCGCGCCGACGAACTGCGCACCAGCCGCGGTCAGGACGACATCCACTTCTGCGCCGGCCTTGACCAGCAGGCGCACCAGTTCGGCTGCCTTGTAGGCCGCCACGCCACCGGTCACGCCCAATACGACGCGTTTGCCCTGAAATTCATTCATGACATTAAAATCCCGCCAATCGGAAATCAAGCGGGGATTCTAAACCATGGCCATACGCGATTGGCCCGCGGCAGAACGCCCGCGCGAGCGACTGGCCCAGCAAGGTGCAGCGGCCTTGTCGGACGCTGAATTGCTGGCGATATTTCTGCGCGTCGGGGTGCGCGGCAAGAGCGCCGTGGACTTGGCGCGCGAACTGCTCGCAAGCTTTGATGGCGACTTGGCACGCCTTGCCGCCGCCAGCACGAAAACCCTCGCCCGTCTTCCCGGCATCGGGCCAGCCAAAGCCGCTCAGCTCGCCGCCACGATGGAACTGGCCCGCCGCGCGCTCGCCGGGCCGCTCAAGATAAGGGATGCGCTGGCCTCGCCACAAGCGGTACGCGACTGGCTGCGCCTTTGGCTAGGCAACCTGCAGCATGAGGTCTTCGTCGCCTTGTGGCTGGATGCCCAGAACCGGCTGATCGCGAGCGAGGAACTGTTTCGGGGAACCCTGACGCAAACCAGCGTTTACCCCCGCGAAGTCGTCAAGCGGGCGCTGCTGCACAATGCGGGCGCAGT
>DAIOGL010000007.1:0-15655 GCA_036745235.1 Sulfuritalea sp. | reverse complement strand
ACATGTCTCGCGTATGTCAAGTGACGGGCAAGGCCCCGATGGTAGGGAACAACGTGTCCCACGCCAACAACAAGACCAAGCGTCGCTTTCTGCCTAACCTGCACAGCCGCCGCTTCTGGATCGAAACCGAAAACCGCTGGGTCAGCCTGCGCGTGTCAAACGCCGGTCTGCGCACCATCGACAAGAAGGGCATCGACGTTGTCCTCGCCGAGCTGCGTGAGCGCGGCGAGCGCGTCTAATCAGGAGATAGCATCATGGCCAAGGGCGGACGCGAAAAGATCAAGCTGGAATCCACAGCGGGTACGGGACACTTCTACACCACGACGAAGAACAAGAAGACCACCCCGGGAAAGCTGGAATTCCAGAAGTATGACCCCAAGGCGCGCAAGCATGTCGCCTACAAGGAAGTGAAGCTGAAGTAACTCAGCCCACTCCCCAATAAAAAACCCGCCACCGGCGGGTTTTTTATTGTCTTGCCGCGCGGTTTCAGACGGCGTAGGACCTCAGGCGTCGCGAAAATTCCTCGAGCTGGCGAATGCCGCTTTGCTCGGCGCGGGCGACCCAGTCCTGCAACTGCTTGACCAACTGGTCGTGCGAAGCCGAGGAACGGGCCCACAGTGCCTCCAGTTCGGCACGCATGGCATAGGCCTTGGCCAAGGCCTCGCTGCGGTCAAGAACAGCGGCCAGGCGCTCCTTCTGGGGCGCTGCCAGCGCGGCACCATCTTCGCCCAGGAGGCGCCTGACCAAGCGACCTTCGCCGGCATCGATCCTCAGCTGGGCAAATTCCTCGGCGGCAAGCTGGCGCAAGCTCTTGAGATATTTCGCCAGCACGTCATAGCGATGCGTTACCACTGCCTGCAGCATGTCCAGATCGATGGCCGGTCGCAACGCCCCGAGCCGTGGCGTGGGCGCCACCTTCTTCACCCGCGCCAGGCCCATCATTTCCATCAGGCGAATATACAGCCAGCCGATGTCGAACTCGTACCACTTGTTGGACAGTTTGGCCGAGGTGGCGAACGCGTGATGGTTGTTGTGCAGTTCCTCGCCGCCAATCAAAATTCCCAGCGGAAAGAAATTTGTCGAGGCATCCGCGCAAGCGAAGTTTCTGTAGCCCCAGAAGTGGCCGATGCCATTCACCACGCCGGCGGCCCAGAAGGGAATCCAGACCATCTGCACGCCCCAGATCAGCACGCCCGGCCAGATGCCGAACAACGCGACATCAATGCCCAGCATGAGCACAACGCCAAGCTTGTGCCACGGCGAGTAGAGTTTCCGCTCCACCCAGTCATCCGGGGTGCCATGGCCGTAGCGCTCCATGGTGTCGCGATTGCGCGACTCCTTCACATACAGGAACACCCCGGTCCAGAGCACTCGATTGAGACCGACCACCTGCGGACTGTGCGGATCGGCTGCGGTCTCGCACTTCGCGTGATGTTTGCGGTGAATCGCTGCCCACTCCTTGGTCACCATCCCGGTGGTGAGCCACAGCCAGAGCCGGAAAAAATGACTGGGAACGGGCCCGAGGTCCAACGCGCGATGCGCCTGATGACGGTGCAGGAATATCGTGACTCCGGCGATGGTGACATGGGTAAGGGCCAGAGTAACGACAACATAGCCCCACCAGGGAAGATCAAGAATTCCAGGATGCATGGGGAAATCGCCTGTAGATGTAGTTAGGGTCGAATTATTCTGAATGTATATCAACGTTTTGTCTTGCCGCGCGGTGGAGCCTCGTCGGCGAGACGAAAGTCGATCTTGTTGGCTTCCATGTCGACCCGCGTCAGCTGCACTTTCACCCTGTCGGAAAGACGGAAGCGCCGGCCGCTGCGTTCGCCGACCATGGCATGCGACTTCTCGTCGAAATGGAAATAGTCGTGACCGAGTTCGGAAACATGCACCAGACCCTCGACAAAGACCCCATCCAGAGCAACGAAGAGGCCGAATGGCACGACGGACGAAATGCTGCCCTCGAAGACTTCGCCGACGCGGTCCTTCATGTAGAAGCACTTGAGCCAGTCCTCGACGTCGCGCGTCGCCTCGTCCGCCCGCCGTTCGGTCGCCGAACAATGCAGGCCGATTTCCTCCCAATTGCCGGGCTCGTAGTGCCGCGTCGTCAGCGCCGACTTTATCGCGCGATGCACCAGCAGATCCGGATAGCGCCGGATCGGTGAAGTGAAATGCGTATAGCTCTCGTAGGCGAGGCCGAAATGCCCGACGTTGTCCGGGCTGTAGATGGCCTGCCGCAGTGATCTCAGCATCACCGTCTGCAGCAGTTGCCGGTCGGGCCGCTGGCCGATCTTTTCCAGCAGCTTGGCATAGTCCTGCGCCTTGGGCGCATCGCCGCCGCCGAGGTGGAAACCGAAGGTGACGAGAAAATCGCGCAGCTTTTCCAGCCGCTCGGGCGTCGGACCTTCATGCACGCGATAAAGAGCCGGATGCTCCCGCTCCCTCAGGAACTCGGAAGCACAGACGTTCGCCGCGAGCATGCATTCCTCGATCAGCTTGTGCGCTTCGTTGCGCTCGTATGGCTCGATGCGCTCGATCTTGCCGTGGTCGTCGAAGATCATGCGCGTCTCGACCGTTTCGAAATCAATGGCGCCACGCTTGACGCGTTGCGTGGCCAGTTGCCGATACAGCGCGTCCAGCGTCTCCAGGTGCGGCAGCAACGGCCCCAGATGGGTGCGCGCGGCTGCATCCTTGTCGTAGAGGGCCGCCGCAACCTGCGTGTAGGTCAAGCGCGCATGCGAGAACATTACCGCCGGGTAAAAGCGGTAGCGACTGATCGCACCCGCGGCATTGATCGCCATGTCGCAAACCATGCACAGCCGCTCTACCTGCGGATTGAGTGAACACAGGCCATTGGAAAGCTTTTCCGGCAACATGGGGATCACCCGCCGCGGGAAATACACCGAGTTGCCGCGCTCGTAGGCGTCCCCGTCAAGCGCGCCACCGGCCGCCACATAGTGCGAGACGTCTGCGATCGCCACGACGAGACGGAAGCCCTTGCCCTGGCGTTCGCAGAACACGGCATCATCGAAATCCCTCGCAGTCTCGCTGTCGATGGTCACCAGCGGCAGGCCGGTCACGTCTTCGCGGCCCTTCCAGTCGGACTTGCGCACGGCGTCCGGCAGCTTCTTCGTTTCCGCCAGCGCCGGAGCCGAGAATTCGTAAGGCAATTCGTGCTTGCGCAGCGCAATCTCGATTTCCATGCCGGGATCGGCATAGTTGCCGAGTACTTCGACCAAACGCCCTATGGGTTGCCCATGCTTGGTCGGCTGCTCGATGAGTTCGATCATCACCACCTGGCCAGACTGCGCCTTGAGTGCCTTCTTCGCTCCCTTCTCAGGCGGGGCCAGCAGGATGTCCTGGCTGATGCGCTTGTTCTCGGCGACGACGAAGCGCACGCCGTGCTCCTCGACCACGCGCCCGACCACGAACCGGTTCACGCGCTCGGTCACTTCGACGATCTTGCCTTCGGGCCGCCCCTTGCGATCGACGCCGATCACCCGGGCGATGGCCTTGTCGCCATGCAGCACTTTGTCCATTTCCTTGGCGGAGAGGAACAGGTCCGGCCCGCCTCCGTCGGGAATCAGAAAGCCGAATCCGTCGGGATGCCCGGCAATGCGGCCGCGCACCAGGTCGGCCTTGTCCGGAATCAGCCAGTCGCCGCGCCGGTTCTGCATCAATTGCGCATCGCGCGCCATGGCCCCCAGCCGCCGCTGGAACGGGTCGAGTTCGAACGGCTGGATGTCGAGCAGTTCGACGAGGCGCCCGAACTCGAGCGGCGCGCCCTGCGCCGTCAGTGTCTGCAGGATGTATTCGCGGCTCGGCAAGGGATGCTCGTACTGCGCTTTTTCACGCTCGAACTGCGGATCGGCGCGTCGAATCCTGGAAAGCTTGTGGGTGCTAGGCGACTTGTTTGACAATCTGATTTTTTCCTTTAGAATTCGCGCCTCGTTTCGCGCCTGCCCAGGTGGCGGAATTGGTAGACGCACTAGTTTCAGGTACTAGCGCTGCGAGGCGTGGGGGTTCGAGTCCCTTCCTGGGCACCAAGTATGGTACGCGAAATACGAAAAGAGCAAAGGCCGCCAGGGTTTCCTAGCGGCCTTTTCTTTTTTTCTGCACCCTTACTCGAAGGGATGACGCAAAACGATAGTCTCCTCGCGATCCGGGCCCGTCGAAATCATGTCGACCGGCACGTCGCAAAGCTGTTCCATGCGCTTGATGTAGGCGCGGGCCTCGGCCGGCAGGCCATCCAGGGTCTTGACGCCAACGGTGCTGCCCTTCCAGCCGGGCAGGGACTCGTAAATGGGTTCGCAGCAGGCGAGATCATCCGCACCGACCGGAAGGATGTCGGAAACGCTGCCATTGAGGCGGTAGCCGGTGCATATCTTGAGTTCCTCGACGCCGTCCAGCACGTCGAGCTTGGTAATGCACAACCCCGACACGCCGTTGATCTGGATCGCCCGCTTCAATGCAGCGGCGTCGAACCAGCCACAGCGCCGCGCCCGTCCGGTGGTGGCGCCGAATTCGTGTCCCTTGGTCGCCATGTGCTTGCCCACCGGGTCCTGCTTTTCGAGCGCGTCATACAGTTCGGTCGGGAAGGGACCGCCGCCGACGCGCGTGGTGTAGGCCTTGGTGATGCCCAGTATGTAGTGCAGCATGCCCGGCCCGACTCCGGCACCCGCTGCCGCCGCACCTGCGACACAGTTGGACGAGGTGACAAAGGGGTAGGTGCCATGATCGATATCGAGCAGGGTGCCCTGGGCGCCTTCGAACAACAGATTGGCTCCGCCCTTGTGGGCATCGTAGAGTGCGCGCGGCACGTCGGCGATCATTCTTGTCAGGCGCGGCGCAATGGCCATGGCGCCGTCGTAGACCTGCTGGAAATCTACCGGTTGCGCGCCGTGAAAATTCTTCAGCACGAAGTTGTGATACTCGAGAATCTCGCCCAGCCGTTCTGCAAATCGCTTCGGCTTGGTCAGATCCTGCAGGCGGATGCCGCGCCGCGCCACCTTGTCCTCGTAGGCGGGGCCGATGCCACGCCCCGTGGTGCCGATCTTGTTGCTGCCGCGTGCGACCTCACGGGCGACGTCCATCGCCTGATGGTAGGGCAGGATCAAGGGGCAGGCTTCGGATATCCGCAAGCGCGCTTCGGCATCGATGCCGGCCTCCTTGAGTTCGTCGAGTTCCTTCATCAGCGCTTCGGGAGAGAGCACGACACCATTGCCGATATAGCAGGTGACGCCCGCGCGCAGGATGCCGGAGGGCACCAGATGCAGCACGGTCTTCTTGCCGCCGATGACCAGGGTATGCCCGGCGTTGTGCCCGCCCTGGAAGCGCACCACTCCCTGTGCGTGATCCGTCAGCCAGTCGACGATCTTGCCCTTGCCCTCGTCGCCCCACTGGGTACCGACGACTACGACATTCTTTGCCATTTCAGTCTTCCTTCAGGGATTCAATGATCCAGCGATCGCCGCTGCGCACCAGGATCCGGTCGCAACCAGCTTCGCGCCACGTGCCCTCATGTCCCGGCAGGGCCAACACCACGCGCTCGCCTTGCGCGCGCAGGCGCAAGGCCTCGGCATGCAGGGCATCGTCTTCGGGCCATGGAGCCAGGATCGCACCGCGCGCGTCACCGCCGGGCGACAGCCGCGCCAATTCGCGCAGATCCATGGAGAAGCCGGTGGCCGCGCGGGCGCGGCCGTAAGCCCGGCCAAAATCGTCATACCGTCCGCCAAGCGCCACGGCACCGGGGCTGCCGGCGCAATAGGCGGCAAAGGCGACGCCGCTGTGATAGTGGTAACCGCGCAAGTCGGCCAGATCGAAGCTGAGAGGCAGGTCGGCGAGCGCATCGGCGAGACGCCTCAGGTCGGAAAGCGCCGCAGCAATCTCCGGAAATGCCGGCAGGACCTTGGCCGCACGGTCCAGCACCCCTCGATCGCCGTAAAGCTCCGGCAGGGCCAGCAACGCCGAACGGACGGGATCGGCGAGGCCCGCGACGAGATCGCGCACCGTCGGCACGTCCTTGCCTTGCAGGGCGCCAAAGAGTTCCTCTTCGGCCTCCGCGGCCAAGGCAGCGTGCTTCGCAAGCGCACGAAAGACGGCGACATGGCCGAGGTCGAAACGCGATGCGGCGAGGTCGCACAAGCCCAGCGCGGCGGCCAGCAGCCGAATCGCCTCGATGTCGGCCTCGAGCCCGGCATGGCCGTAAAGTTCGGCACCGATCTGCAGGGGCTCGCGCGTGGCATTGAAGCCCGCGGGCAGGGTATGCAGCGCGCTGCCGCAGTAGCACAGCCGGGTGACGCCCTTGCGGTTGAGCAGATGGGCGTCGATGCGCGCCACCTGCGGCGTGATGTCGGCACGTACGCCCATGCTGCGGCCGGAGAGCTGGTCCACCAGCTTGAAGGTACGCAGGTCGAGATCGTGGCCGCTGCCCGTGAGCAGCGACTCGACATACTCAAGCAGCGGCGGAATGACGAACTCATAGCCGTGGCGTGCGAATTCGTCCAGCAGGCTGCGCCGCAACGCCTCGATGCGCGCCGCATCGTGCGGCAGCACGTCCTCGATCGCTTCGGGCAGGAGCCAGCGCCGATTTGCCATGACGTTCAGCGGAACACTGTCAGCAGGACAACGCCGACCAGCATCGAAGACAGGCCGATGAAGCGTATTTGTCCGTCGGTCAGTTCAGTCACGCGGCGGAAGGTGTCCCGCCATACGCGTGGCGCAAGAAAAGGCAGGAGACCTTCGATCACAAGCATCAAGGCGAAAGCCAGCAGCAGGATATTGAGCATTTCAAGCCGGTACCAACCCGAATTACTTGCCCTTGCCGCTGTTCTTCAGGTACTTGAAGAACTCGGAATTGGGTTCCATGACCATGAGGTCGCTCTTGCTCTTGAAGCTGCCGCGATAGGCCTCGAGGCTGCGATAGAAGGCATAGAACTCGGGATTCTCGCCAAAGGCGCGGGCGTAGAGCCCCGCTGCCTTGGCATCGCCTTCGCCCTTGATCTTCTGCGCATCGCGATAGGCCTCGGCCAGAATCACCTCGCGCTGCCGATCGGCATTGGCCTTGATCTTCTCGGCCTCCGCGGCACCCTCGGAACGCAGTTCGTTGGCCACGCGCTTGCGCTCGGTTTCCATGCGGCGATAGACGGACTCGGAGACTTCCGGCGGCAAGTCGACACGCTTGAGTCGCACATCGACAATTTCGACGCCAATGGCCCGCATGTCCGCATCGGCCTTCTTCTTCACCACGACCATGATGTCGTCGCGCGCACCTGATACCACGTCATGCACGGTACGCCGGCCAAACTCTTCCCGCAGCCCGGCATTGACGGTCTGTGCAAGGCGCGTTCTGGCCAGGGTTTCATCGCCGCCGACCGAGATGTAATACTGCTTGACGTCATGGATGCGCCATTTGACGAAGGAATCCACCAGCACGGGCTTCTTCTCGGCCGTGAGAAAGCGCTCCGGCTCCGGCGTATCCATCGTCAGAATGCGCTTGTCGAAGATGCGAACGTTCTGAATCAGCGGCCACTTGAACGCCAGGCCCGGTTCGGACACGACCTCTTTGATCTCGCCGAGCTGGAAGATGATCGCGAACTGGCGCTGATCGACCGTAAAGATGGTCATCGCGAAAATCGCCAGCAGTCCAAAGATGAACGAGGCGACGAAAGACAAATGGCGCTGCATTAGCGTTCTCCCCGCTCGCGCGAGCCCAGGTTGCCGCGCGCGCGCGCGTCACCCGGTGCCGAACGCTCGGTCTGTGGTGGGGCCTCCGGGGCCGCCGCCGGTGTCCCCGGAACGGGCGCACCGCGCGGCGCCAGCGTCGCTTCCGCAGCGGCAGGTGCCGCGGCGGCAGCGGTGGCTTGCATCAGCTTGTCGAGCGGCAGATAGAGCAGATTGCCCGATCCCTTGGCATCGATCATCACCTTGCTGGTGTTGGCATAGACTTGTTGTACGGTTTCAAGATACATGCGGCTGCGCGTCACTTCCGGCGCCTTGCTGTATTCGGCAAGGATCTGCTTGAAGCGCGAGGCATCACCCTCGGCCGTGACGATGATGCGCTGCCGGTAGCCTGTCGCCTCTTCCATCAGCCGCGAGGCGGCGCCACGTGCGCGCGGGATCACATCATTGGCGTAGGCCTGACCTTCGTTCTTGTGCCGCTCGCGATCCTGCCCGGCCTTGACGGCATCGTCGAAGGCGGCCTGCACCTGTTCCGGCGGTTGGGTACTTTGCATGTTGACCGACCGCACCTGAATGCCTGTGTCGTAGCGATCGAGAATGTCCTGGATCAGCTTTTGCGTATTGGCAGCGATCTGGTCGCGCCCCTCGTAGAGCACGAAATCCATCTTGTTCTTGCCGACCACCTCGCGGATTGCAGTTTCCGCCGCCTGCATGACGGTATCATCGGGATGGCGGTTGTTGAACAGATAGGCCTTGGGGTCGCGAAGCAGGTACTGCACGGCGAACTGCACCATGACGATATTTTCATCGTCGGTCAGCATCAGCGCCTCTTTCAGCACCTTGTTCTTGTCGGAGCCGCGATAGCCGACCTCGACCGTGCGCACGCCCGTCAAATTGACGATCTCGTGGCTCTGGATCGGCCAGGGCAGGCGCCAGCGCAAACCCGGCTCGGTGGTTTCCTTGAAACGACCGAACTGCAGCACCACTCCGCGCTGGGAAGCATCGACGATATAGAAGCTGCTGCCCAGCCAGATCACCGCCACCAGTATCAGGATCAGACCGATACCGCCGCCGAACTGCCGCGGACTGATCGATGGCATCCGGTTGCCCGGATCGCCACCGCCACCGTCACCGCCGCTCCCGCCCCTCTTGCCGAACAGGCCGGACAAGCGGCGGTTGAAATCGCGCCAGAGTTCTTCGAGATCGGGAGGGCCTTGATTGCCGCCACCGCGCTTGCCACCACCGGGCTGGTTGCCCCAGCCGTGGTCGTTGAGAGACATGAGGATTCCGGCGATCACTTTTTTTGTTTGGGCAGTAGAAGAAGGGGAAAGGCGTCTAGGAATTGTCAGGCTAGGGCAGCAGGAAGTTCGTTATGCCGATTCGCCACTTCAGCAATAGCTTCGCGCAGCAACGATACCCCCGCCCCGGTTCGGGCGCTCAAGCGAACGAGTGAAATGTTACCACAGTCATCTCGCTCGATTCCGGGGCTTGCCGCGGTGAGATCGACCTTGTTCCACACCAGAATCTGCGGTACGCGAAGCGCCCCGATCTCCTTCAATACCGAGGCGACGGCGTGCATCTGCTGATCACGGTCCGGACTGGCAGAATCCACCACATGCAACAGCAGGTCGGCCTGCGCGGTCTCTTCCAGCGTGGCCTGAAAGGCCGCCACCAGATCATGCGGCAAGTCGCGAATGAAGCCCACCGTATCGGATAGCACGATCGGCCCCGCACTCTCGATGAACAACCTGCGCGAGGTGGTGTCGAGGGTGGCGAACAACTGGTCGGCAGCATAGGCCCCGGCTCTGGTCAGAGCGTTGAAGAGCGTGCTCTTCCCCGCATTCGTATAGCCCACCAGCGAAATCGCCAGCACCTCGCTGCGGGTGCGCGCACGCCGGCGCACTTCACGCTGGCGCTCCAGCTGTTTAAGGCGATCCTTGAGCAGGGAGACGCGCTTGCCGAGCAGGCGGCGGTCGGTTTCGAGCTGCTTTTCACCCGGCCCGCGCAAGCCGATACCGCCCTTCTGGCGTTCGAGGTGGGTCCAGCCGCGCACCAACCGCGTCGCAAGGTGCTGCAATTGGGCAAGCTCGACCTGGAGCTTGCCCTCATGACTCTTTGCGCGCAGGGCAAAGATGTCGAGAATCAGGCTGGTGCGGTCGACCACGCGGCACTCGAGGATGCGCTCGAGATTGCGCTGTTGCCCCGGCGACAGCTCATGGTTGAACAGCACCACATCGGCTTCGTGCAAGCGCACGGCTTCGCCGATCTCGGTCACCTTGCCCTTGCCGGCAAAAAGCGCCGGGTCGGGCCTCGCCCGCTTGCCGGAAATCACCGCCAGGGCACGCGCACCCGCGCTGCCGACCAGTAGATTGAACTCGGAAAGGCGCTCGGCAAAGTCGCCTTCGCCGAAATCAAGTTGCACCAGAACCGCCTTCTCACCGCTGGCGGGACGCTCGAACATCAGTGCGATACCTTCATCGCAGCCGCCGGCAGCGGCACAAAGCGGTCAATCGGCTTCGGCCTCCTGGGCAAAATTGACGGGGCGCGCAGGAACGACTGTCGAAATGGCGTGCTTGTACACCATCTGGGTCACCGTATTCTTGAGCAGAACAACGTACTGATCGAAGGATTCGATCTGCCCCTGCAGCTTGATGCCATTGACCAGGTAAATGGAAACCTGAACGTGCTCGCGGCGCAGGGTGTTCAGAAACGGGTCTTGTAGCATTTGCCCTTTATTACTCATGGTTGGTGATCCTTTTTAGTTATGGACTGCGCTTGACGCCGACACGGCTGGCGTCAGCCTTTACTGAAACTTCTTGTTCGAACTGCAGGTTTTTGAGTCAAATACTGTAATCGATTTCACGTCGCCGTGCCATCAGCGCCGACTTTCGCCTTTCTCGCGCCGGAGCTTTGACTTTGCCGGCCTATCTTCACTGGCAAAGGGATTCTTGCTGGTCTTGTACTGAATGCGCAGAGGCGTGCCCTGCAGCTTGAATGCCTCGAGAAAATAGCGCTCCAGATATCGGGTATAGGAAGCCGGGATATGGTCCAGGGCATTGCCGTGGATCACGATGATCGGTGGATTGCTGCCGCCCTGATGGGCGTAGCGCAGCTTCGGACGGAATGCTCCATGCCGCGGTGGCGTCTGTTTCTCCACGGCGCCGATCAGCACGCGGGTGAGCTTCGGCGTGGACATCTTGGCCATTGCGGCGGCATAGGCCTTGTCCACGGAAGACAGGATGCCGGCGATGCCCTGACCCTTGAGTGCCGAAACGTAATGCACGCGGGCAAAGCCGAGAAAGTTCAGCTTCCGCGCAATGTCCAGCTTGATCTGCTCGCGGCGGTAGTCGTCCACCGCATCCCACTTGTTCACGGCGACCACCAGCGCCCGCCCGGCGTCGATGATGAAGCCGGCGATGTGCGCATCCTGATCCGAGATTTCCTGCGTGGCATCGACCATCAGCACCACCACATTGGCTTCCTCGACAGCCTGCAGGGTCTTGATCACCGAGAACTTTTCGATGGTCTCGAACACCCGTCCCTTGCGCCGCAGACCCGCCGTGTCGATCAGGGTGTAGGCGCGGCCATTGCGTTCGAACGGCACCTCGATGGCGTCGCGGGTAGTGCCCGGCATGTCGAAGGCGATCATGCGCTCCTCGCCGAGCAGGGTATTCACCAGGGTGCTCTTGCCGACGTTGGGTCGACCGGCGATGGCCACCCGGGGACCTGCCGCGACGTCTTCCGCTTCGCTCTCGTCGGGAAATGGCGCCAGCGCCAGTTCGACCAGCTCGCGCACGCCCTCGCCGTGAGCGGAGGAAATCACGCAGGGATCGCCGCAGCCGAGTTCGTAGAACTCGGCTGCAACCACCGCACGATCCATGCCTTCGCCCTTGTTCGCGGCGAGCAGCACCGGGCGCCCGCTCCGGCGCAACAGCTCGGCAATCACTTTGTCCTGCGGCGCAAGGCCGGTGCGCACGTCCACCAGAAATATCAGCACATCGGCTTCGGCAATCGCTGCCTCGGCCTGGCGTGCCATCTCCTGCACGATGCCTTCCTTGGCCAGCGGCTCGAAACCGCCCGTATCGACCACCAGATAGGGCTTGTTTCCCAGGCGGCCATGACCGTAATGGCGATCCCGGGTCAGGCCCGGCTGATCGGCCACCAGCGCATCGCGCGAACGCGTGAGGCGATTGAACAGGGTCGACTTGCCGACATTCGGCCGACCGACGATTACAAGAGTAGGTTTCATTTCAATCCGCGACCGCCGGCACGCGGGGCTTGATGTGCATGAGGGTTCGACACGGACTTAGCGGGGTTCCAGCGCATACAAGCCGCCCTTCGCGGTCTGCACCAGCAGGCCGGCGCCGAAGTGCACCGGCTCGGCCCGCACGGCACTGCCGTCGGTATTGGCGCGTGCCGCAAAAGCGCCGTCTTCTCGGCGCAGCAGGTGTACCACCCCTTGGTAGTCGGCTATGGCCACCTGATTGCCCAGCACCAGCGGGCGCGACAGATCCCGCCGGGTCAATTTGTCCTGCTTCCAGATACTGGCTCCGCTCTTGGCATCCAGTGCGTGCACGGCCCCCTTGTCGTCGGCAACATAAACGTAGCGGCCGTCGATATCGAGACCGGCGCTGGATGACATGTCGCGCGACCAGATCGTATTGCCGCTGGCGCTGTCGAAACAGGCAACACGCCCCTGGAATGCCGCGGCGCAGACCGCGCTGCCGCTTACCACCGGCAAGCTGGTGACGTCGGCGACGCGCTCGAGTTCGGTCGCGCCCTTGGGCAGGGCGACGGTCACTTCCCACACCGCGGCGCCGTTATTGTTGGCAATGGCGACCAGCTTGCCTCCGGGGAACCCGGCCAGCGTAACGCGCCCGGCCGGCACCACGCCGACGTTCGACCGCAGCGACAGCGCGGGCGTGCTGCGCTGATAGACCCAGCGCCGCTTGCCGTCCACCGCATCAAAACCGAAGATGCGTGAGTCACCCGAGCGCACGATCGCCAGCCCTTCGGCCACGGCCGGCGCGGCCAGCACTTCGGAGCTCACGCGCGCCTTCCAGGTTTCGCGGCCGGTCGCCGCATCGAAAGCCAGCACCTCGCCCTTGGAGGTGCCCACCACAACCAGCTTGCCGTCGCTGCCGACGCCGCCCGATATCGGCTGGCCGGATGCGATCCTCCAGACCTGGCGTCCGCCGTCGAAGCGCGCCACTGTGCCGTCGCGGCCCGCTGCATAGACGCTGTCACCCACCACGGCCGGCGAAAAGGTGAATTCACCGGCACTGCCGACATTCGCCTGCCACACGATTTTCAGTTCCGCAGTCGGCTGGATCACTCCCAGTTCGGCTGGCTGGACCTTGGGTGCGCTGGGGCCGAAGGGATTGAGCTTCTCGACCGTCGAGCAGGCGCCCAGCAAGAGCGCCGAAGCAACCGCCACTACAGGCAGCGACAGGGGCGTCACTTGGCCGCCCCGAGCGCGTCGCGCTTGGTCTGAACCACGTCCTTGTAGCCGCTGCGTTGCCTGGCTTCATCGTCCTTGGTCAGGGCGTCGAATTTCTGCAGCGCCAGATCGTAGGCATTGCGCGCCTCGGCGGTCTTGCCCTGGGCAGCAAAGACGTCGCCGCGCAGTTCGGCGAAGCGCGGCGCAAATCCGGCTGCGGGCTCGACGGCAAGCTGCTTGATGGCATCGTCGTAAGCCTTTTCATCAAGCATCACCGCGGCCAGACGGAGTCGGGCGAGCTCGCGCAGTCCGGGGTCCTTGGCGTTCTCCGCAGCCCAGGCCAGTTGCACCCGGGCGTTCTTCGCGTCGCCTGCATCAACCTGCGCGCGGGCTGCCAGCAAGGCGCCCATGCCGGCATAGGCCGTGGTCGAATACTTGTCGATCAATTCGCCGGCCAGCTCACGCGCGCGCTTGGCGTCCTTCTGCGCCGCCGCAGTTTGCAGGCCGGAGAATATCGCCGAGGCCTGCGCCGCCTGCTGGCGTTGCCACCAGTTCCAGCCCTGCCACCCGGCCACCGCCAGCGCAACCGCGACGACGATCCCGGTCACCAGATTGCCGTACATCTTCCACCAGGTCTTCAGCTCGTCGAGCTGTTCCTGTTCTTCCAGGTCATAGGTTGCCATTGTCGTCTTCCATGGGGAAAAGAATATCGCCGAGATGATCGGCCAGTGCATCGAAACTCACTCGGACCTGCTCTGGCGGCTGGTCGAAGCCGGAGCGCAGGAGTTTCACGCTCACCTCATTGGCCGCCGCCTCGTCATCGCCGACTATCAGCGCAATCTGCGCGCCGGAACTGTCGGCCTTTTTCATTTGTGACTTGAAGCTGCCGCCGCCGCAATGCAGATGAATCGCAAATCCGGCACTGCGCAAGGCCTCTGCGGCGCGGAAGGCGAAGCGCCCCGCAGCCTCGCCCTGGTGCACCAGATAGGCGTCGGGTGCCTGGGTTTCATGACGGTTGCCCTGATCCTGCCACAGCGCAAGAAGGCGCTCGATGCCCATGGCGAAGCCGCAGGCCGGCGCGGGTTTGCCGCCCAGCTGCGCGACCAGCCCGTCATAGCGGCCGCCGGCGCAGACGGTTCCCTGCGCGCCCAGTTGATCGGTCACCCATTCGAATACGGTCAGGTTGTAGTAGTCCAGCCCGCGCACCAGACGCGGGTTGATGCTATACGGAATCACGGCATCCTTGAGCAGCTGCTGGACGCCCTCGAAATGCTTGAGGGATGCTTCGCCGAGATAGTCGATCAGCTTCGGCGCGGCATCCACCAGAGCCTGCATTGCCGGATTCTTGGTGTCCAGGATTCGCAAAGGGTTGCTGTGCAGGCGGCGCTGGGCATCCGCATCGAGCTCGCCATGGTGTTGTTGAAGGTAGGCCAGGAGATCGGCACGGTGACGCGCACGTTCCTCGCTCTGTCCGAGAGAGTTGATCTCGAGACGTATGCCTTCAAGCCCGAGGTCGTCCCACAAGCGCGCACACATGGCGATTTGTTCGGCATCGATGTCGGGCCCGGTGAAGCCCATGGCCTCGACACCCACCTGATGAAACTGGCGATAGCGGCCCTTCTGCGGCCGTTCATGGCGGAACATCGGCCCCATGTACCAGAGTCGCTTGGGCCCATCGTAGAGCAGGTTGTGCTGCAGTACGGCGCGCACGCAGGAGGCCGTGCCTTCCGGGCGCAGAGTGAGGCTTTCGCCGTTCAGTGCGTCCTCGAAGGAATACATTTCCTTCTCGACAATGTCTGTCACTTCGCCGATGGCGCGGGCGAACAGCGGCGTCGGCTCCACCATCGGCATGCGGATCGGCCGGTAGCCGTAGGCGCGCAACCAGTCGCGCACGGCTTCCTCGAACTGCTCCCAGAGTTCGGCTTCGGCCGGCAGAATGTCATTCATGCCGCGGATGGCTTGCAGTGTCTGGCTCATGGTTTCTTTATCCCGGCAGGCACGGTGGTTCCGTACCCGTCGCGATCAATGGCTGGCTCTTTCCGGATAGGTTCTCGACACATAGTCGTCAACGATCTGACGGAACTCGGCGGCAATGTTGTCGCCGCGCAGCGTAATGACGCGTTCGCCGTCGATATACACCGGCGCCACCGGCGCCTCGCCCGTGCCGGGTAGCGAAATGCCGATGCTGGCGTGCTTGCTTTCACCGGGGCCATTTACCACGCAACCCATCACGGCCAGCGTCATGTTCTCGACGCCCACCCTGGCCAGGCGCCATTCCGGCATGCGCTCGCGCACATGATTCTGGATGTCCTGTGCAAGCTCCTGAAATACCGTGCTGGTGGTGCGCCCGCAGCCGGGGCAGGCGGCCACCAGCGGCGTGAAGGCGCGCAGGCCCATGGTTTGCAGGATTTCCTGGGCAACGATCACTTCGCGCGTGCGGTCGCCGTTGGGCTCGGGCGTGAGGGACACGCGTATTGTGTCGCCTATGCCTTCCTGCAACAGGACGCTGAGCGCTGCCGTTGAGGCGAC